>JAGOUK010000074.1:0-4314 GCA_018061225.1 Candidatus Omnitrophota bacterium
GGCTTCGCCTTCCTCGGTCTGATACTCGGTGCGGAAGTGGCCGCCGCAGGATTCGTTGCGGTTTAAGGCGTCCGTGCACATGAGTTCGGCAAAGTCAATGAAGTCGGCAACGCGGCCGGCTTTTTCGAGCGATTGGTTGAGCGATTCGTTCTCGCCGAGGACGTTAATATTTTCCCAGAATTCCTGACGGATGGCCGGAATCTTCGCGAGGGCTTCGCCCAAACCTTTTGCGTCACGCGCCATGCCGCATTTGTCCCAGACAAGCCGGCCGAGTTCGCGGTGAAAAGAGGTTGGTGTGCGCTTGCCCTTGATCGAAAGAAGTTTATCGACCTGACCCGTAACTTCTTTCTCGACCGCGGCAAATTCGGGCGCTTCGGTCGTGACCTTATCCTTGGCCGCGCGCGGCTGACCCGCCAGATAATCACCGATGGTGTACGGCAGCACAAAGTAGCCGTCGGCCAGACCCTGCATGAGCGCGCTCGCCCCGAGGCGGTTGGCGCCGTGATCCGAAAAGTTCGCTTCGCCCGCGACAAAGAGGCCCGGGATGGTGCTCATGAGATCGTAGTCGACCCACAGTCCGCCCATTGTGTAATGCACCGCCGGGTAAATGCGCATCGGCATCTGGTACGGGTTCTCGCCGGTGATTTTTTCGTACATTTGAAAGAGGTTGCCGTAACGCTCTCGGACTTTGTTTTCTCCGATTCGCTTGATCGCGTCGGCAAAGTCCAGGTAAACACCCAGACCCGTCTCGCCCACGCCGCGGCCCTCGTCGCACGCTTCTTTGACGCTGCGCGACGCGATATCGCGCGGACAAAGATTGCCGTAGCTCGGATATTTGCGCTCGAGGAAGTAATCCCGTTCGGCATCGGGAATCTGATTAAACTTACGCTTATCCCCCTGCTGCTTGGGCGCCCAGACCCGGCCGTCATTGCGCAGCGACTCGGACATGAGCGTCAGCTTGGATTGATGATCGCCGGAGACCGGGATGCAGGTCGGATGAATCTGCGTGTAGCAAGGATTGGCAAATGCCGCGCCGCGCTTATGAGCGCGGTACGTTGCCGTGACATTGCAGCCGGCCGCGTTCGTCGAAAGGTAAAAAACATTGCCGTAACCGCCGGTCGCGAGCACGACCGCGTCGGCCGCGTGACGGCGAATCTCCCCGGTCACCAAGTCGCGCGTCAGTATGCCCTTGGCCTGGCCGTTGACCACGACCAAATCGAGCATCTCGGTGCGGGTGTGCATCTTGACCGTGCCCAGGCCGATCTGCCGCGAAAGCGCCGAATACGCTCCGAGCAAAAGCTGCTGCCCTGTCTGTCCGCGGGCGTAAAAAGTGCGCGAGACCTGAGCGCCGCCGAAGGAACGGTTGGCCAACAGCCCGCCGTACTCGCGCGCGAACGGAACGCCCTGCGCGACGCACTGGTCGATGATGCTGTTCGAAACTTGCGCGAGACGGTAAACATTGGCTTCGCGGGCGCGGAAGTCGCCGCCCTTCACCGTGTCATAAAAAAGCCGGCGAACGCTGTCGCCGTCATTGGGATAATTCTTCGCCGCGTTGATGCCGCCCTGCGCCGCGATCGAGTGCGCCCGGCGGGGCGAGTCCTGGAAGCAGAAGCATTCGACCTGATACCCGAGTTCCGCCATGGACGCGGCCGCCGAAGCGCCCGCGAGGCCCGAGCCGACCACCAGCACCTTGTAGTGCCGCTTGTTGGCCGGGTTGACCAGCTTCATATCAAACTTGCGCTTGTCCCACTTGTTCTCGATCGGACCTGAAGGGATGCGTGAGTCGAGCTTCATGACGGTCTTACTCCGGCATTCTCAAAATACCCAGCATCGCGGCCGCCGGGATGGATGAGTACCCGATAAAGATAATGATCGAAAAAATAAGCCCGCCGACGCGGAACTTCTTGAGCGTCGCCGGCTGCACGATGCCGATGCTCTGCGGAAAAGACGACGCCGCCTGACGCAAATGGAAAGCCAGCGCCGCCATGGCCGCGATGTAGGTCAGCGCAATGGCCGGATCCTGGAAGCTCGCCACCACCATGGAATAAACGTCATGACGGCCGAGCTCGTCCTCAAAGCCATAATACTGCGAGTGCACCGAGCCCAGCGTGAAATGCGCCAAATGGTAGATCACATGCATCAGAACCAGGATGCCGGTCACCACCATAAAGCGCGACGCGTAAGAAGCTTCGCGCGTGGCCTGCTTGGCGTAGCCAATGGGCCGCGCGGCGCGGTTCTCGCGGGCCAGCATGAGGGCAAAAACAATGTGTTTGACGAAAACCGCAAGCAGAACAAAACGGATCACCCAGAGCAATTCCCCGAGCGATTGAAGCGCTTCGGCATAGTTGTTCAGGGCCTCTTGCCCGAGGAAGATCTGGAGATTACCGACCATGTGGCCGACGACAAAGCCGAGCAGCATCAGTCCCGTGATGGAGACGATTGCTTTTTTGCCGATCGAAGATTTATGGAGAGAGGTCAGACCCATGCCGGTTAGGCTGGAACAAAACTGATGGCGTGGTCGTTCTTGAGCAGGCCGGCAGCCTTGGCGGACTCGTGAAGGTGGATGAGGCCGTCCTTGCCGCGCTTGCCCATGCTCACGGTGAGCTCGTTGACATACATCCCGACGAAGCGGTCAATGGTGTCCTTGGGGGTCGAACGGCCGTATTTCATGGCGTACTCAATGGCCTCTTCGCGATGCTCCAAGGCATGAATGATGGAATCACGAAACACGCGCTGGCATTTGCGCATCAGATCTTTGCCCAGATTGGTGCGAACGCAGTCCACGCCGAGCGGCAGCGGAAGCTTGGTCATCTCGTAGTACCACTCGCCCAGATCAAGCATCTTGGTGTAGCCGAGATCTTTATAGGTCACCTGGCCTTCGTGAATGATGAGCGCCGCATCTACGTCGCCGCGGTCCAGAGTCGCGAACACTTCGTCGAATGGAACAAAAACCGCTTCGATATCGGGTTCATAAAGCTTGAGCATCAGATAGGCGGTCGTGTATTTGCCTGGGACCGCGACGCGCTTGCCCTTCACTTCTTTGGGGTAATTGAGGGTTTTGGAGACGAGCACGGGACCGTAATTGTCCCCGATCGAGGCGCCGCAGCTCATCAGCGTGTACTTGTCGGCGACTTCAAAATAGGTGTAGGCGGAAATAGCGGTGACTTCGAGCTCTCCGCGGAAGGAACGCTCGTTGAGCGATTGAATGTCTTCCACGACATGCGAGATGGTGAGCCCGTCAGTATCCACGGCTCCGCACGCGATGCCGTAGAACATGAAGGCATCGTCCGCGTCCGGGCTGTGTCCGACTCTTATCTTACCTTTGACCATTGCCATAATTGAGCGGATATTCTATCACAACTTATTACAGCTATAATACTCAAATGCGTTCACGCGTTGCCGCCGCCAGGCGTATCCTCCATATTTTTTTACTCATCCTGCTGTTGACCGGCGCCGGTTATTGGCATTGGGGACTTTTTCCTGGCTCACTCAAGAACATTCCCATCGACGCGATCCGCGCATCGTCCGGCCTGGAGACGGATTTTACGCGCGTCCTCTACTTGCCTTTTTACGGCATAAGAATAGAGAACCCTTCGCTCAAGGATAAGGACGGGCTTGAGCTTTTTAAGGCTCGAAGCATCCGTGTGATCACCGATCTGCCGGTTTTTCTCAAAGAAGACCGCATCTTGATCCGCAAAATCGAAGTGGATTCACCGATCACCGAGTTCCGCCTGAACGCTCCTGCCGAGCCCGAAGCCATTCCTACCCCCCGCACCGTGACGGCCGTCGACACCGTCGTCACGGAGGGCATCTCGTCTCCCTCCGACGAAGCTGCACCCTCCGCTGATGACGCGCCGGTCCCGCCGGAACACCTGGTGGCCCATCACCCCTTTGTCGTCCTGGAAGCCGTTTTTGATGATTCTTTTTTGCCGTCAAATGTCTATCTGAACGAGCTTGAGATCCGTCATGGAAAAATCATCCTCCTGCCCGCCGACAAAGAAAACCAGACGCCCATAGAAACGCTTCGCGAGATCCGCTTTCGCACACAGCTGGACAAGCGGCCGCTTATCCCCGTGCAGGCCATGTTCCGAACTTCCTTCGGGCGCGGGGACTTCAAGGCGGAGGGCCTGGTCGACCTGTCCGACGGCAAACACCGTCTCGCGCTGAGCGGCAACATCGACCGCGTGCCCTCCTGGGCCGCTCCTTGGGTCGACGCGCGCGGGATCGAGATCAAACAGCTGCGCGGAGACGCGCGTCTCGCGCTGTTATTCGACGGGGAGTCCCTGATCACCTTTAGGTTCGACACCTCCAAAG
>JAGOUK010000074.1:4414-6632 GCA_018061225.1 Candidatus Omnitrophota bacterium
CCCTCCTGGGCCGCTCCTTGGGTCGACGCGCGCGGGATCGAGATCAAACAGCTGCGCGGAGACGCGCGTCTCGCGCTGTTATTCGACGGGGAGTCCCTGATCACCTTTAGGTTCGACACCTCCAAAGCCGAGGTTCAGGCGGCCTGGCAGGAGCGCGGCGTTCGCGGAACTTTTGGATTTAAAACGTCCGGGACTTACGATTTTGGCACGCGCCGCTTTGATGCCGAGAACGGACAGCTGGAAGCATCCGGCACCGATTTTACGGATTTGTCAGAACATCTTAAGAAAGTCCGCATCTCCTCCGGGCTCTTCACGTGGAGCCCCGACCGCTTCGAGTTCCCGCGCGTCCTCGGCATTTGGGAGAACACCGGATTTTCTGCGGAGGGAGGCGTGGACCGTGTTGAGGGCTTCCCCGCCAAATTCACCTTCCGCCAGAACCTGACCTCGCTGGAACCGCTGCGGCCGATCCTGCCGAAGTTTTTTGACAGCCCTCTAAATCCCGGCAGCTTCACGGGCAAAGTCGCCGTGCAGGCGGAACTTGAGGGGCCCATTCGGAATCTCCTAAAAAATATCCGATCGGTCCGGGCGGATATCCGGGAAGGAAGTCTGTCGCCTGATTTTTTCAAAACTCCCCTCACCGGGATTGCCGGACCTCTCCTGATCGAACCGCTTGGCATCTATTCGACGCAGGATCTTTTTTTCCAGCTGAATGGGAAGGGCTACACCTTATCCGGCCAATTCAACAGCGCGCCCGGCGGCGCGGGTAAGTTTAGTCTCACGGCTCCCATGTGGGACGCGAACGCGCGGTTCAAAGCCTGGCCCGACCGCGTGCAGTTCTCCACACTGACTCTGCAGTCCGGCGCGTCACACGCGGGCGCGGCGGGAACACTCTGGCTCGGCTCGGACCCGGTGATCAACACGGACTTCCGTGCGCACCTGGTGCCGGATGAACTCAGCACCGACTGGCAGCATAAATTGCCATGGCTCAAGTCGCTCAAGCTCTCAGGCGTGATCGACGCGGACGGGTCGGCGCGCGGCGCGGTCAAACAATTGACCGGCCTCACAGCAAACGTCAAAGCCAGATCCAAACGCCTCACTTACGCGGATCACTATGTGCTGGAGCCGATCGAAGCGGATCTGCGTCTGGATTCGGGGCTGCTTGAAGTGGTTTATGCCAAGGCGGGTTTTTATGGCGGAGAGGCACGCGCGACCGGGCGAGCGGACCTCACGGATCTCAAGCGGCCGTATTTTGAGACGCAGGTGTTCACGCAGGACACGGATCTGGCAAAGCTCACCAAGGACTTGGATTTTGTAAAAAATAAACTCTCAGGCAAACTCAATCTGGATCTGACGCTGACAGGGCTGATGAATAACGTCAAGTCGCTTAAGGGAAGTGGGAATTTTAGGATCGATCAGGGCGAGATCTGGCAGACGGAGTTGTTTAAGCGGCTCAAAAAAGTCGCTTTCTTGACCATCGAAGGGGCGGACAATGTCGTGTTCAACCAGGCCAACGGCGCCTTCACGATCGCGGACGGCGGCATCCACACGGACGACTCCACCCTGTCTTCCAGGCTCATCGACGTTCACTTCAACGGCAGGATCGGCTTTGATGCCGCGATCGCGCTCAAGGTGGTGTCTCGCTTCACCGCCGGCATCTTTAAGGAAGCCAGCGAAGTCGGCGGTCTCACCCCCGCCCTGATCAACATGGCTCAGGACAAGATCACCCGCTACTCCGTCACCGGAACCCTCAAAGACCCCACCTTCACACCCCAGACTAACTGAGCAGATCTTTTCGGGTTTGGATAAATTGTTTGACCAGGCGGAGGGCTCTGGCGCGATGGCTGATTTTGTTTTTTTGGGCGGGAGTCATCTGTGCGAAGGTTTTGCGGGAGCCGGCCGGGATGAAGGTCGGGTCAAAGCCAAAGCCGTTCCCGCCGTGCATTTCCTCTGAGATGCGGCCGCGGCAGACGCCCTTGATCACCTTGATCTTTTTGCCGCGGCGGTAGAGCGCGACGGTGGAGCAGAAAAATGCCGCGCGCTTAGAAGCGGGCTTGCCCTTCAGGAGACGCAGCAGTTTTTTATTATTGTCTTGGTAGTCGCATCCGGGTCCGGCAAATCGCGCCGAGTAAACACCCGGGCGATTGTTCAGCGCGCGCACGCAGAGGCCGGAATCATCCGCGAGCGTGAGGTGATCGCTTAGTTTGGAATACGCACGCGC
>JAGOUK010000075.1 GCA_018061225.1 Candidatus Omnitrophota bacterium
TTTTGGACCGGGCGGAACGTGCGATAGATGCGATTTCTGGCGAGATGTTCACGGCGCAACTGAAAGAGTTATTTGCCGCGCGTACGGAGCATGAAGCGGGCGACCTATCGACCGTTCGATATTTTGAGCGGATTCTGGCGGCCGGGACGGAACACGGCGTGACGTTGAGCGGATATAAAAATCTTGGGCTGCTGCGCCGGTTGGTCAGGGACGAATCTAAGATCGATGAGGCCCGGCTGGCGGCGGAACAAACCGAAGTGATTGGAGCGATTTCGGCAGAGGACCAGCGTGAGCTTGGGCAGCCTGATTCGGGCTTGAGCCCTGTCGGCGTTCTGGCGTACTGGCAGAGCGCGCGTGAGCGCGGTGCGTTGATCAACAAAGGTTCTCAGTTAGAGCAGTATCTTAAGTATTTGCGCCGTTGCCGTAAACTCGACGCGGCCGAAGTGAGCGGCGAATTGAGTCATTTAGAAAAAACCATCTTCAACGCCTTGGCCCGTTCCGAGGATGCGCGGACACTGCTGGAAATTATCAGGCGTTTTGAGACACTGCGGCACCTGCTGACACTTCAGGCTGTGCCGGACGACTTTGCCGCGTATCAGGCGAATCGTTCCGCGTATGATTCCGCTCGGCTGACCGCGTTTCTCAACGCCCGCATCCACGCGCTGGGACGGTATTACGACAAAGCGGTTTTTTTGGATGAGGACTTTGAACAAGCGGAAAAGAACGCCGCGGCTTTTTACCAAATATCCGCCCGCCGCGATTCGGCCATGGTCAGCAATCTGGTCGACCGGATGAATGCCGCGGATGAAAAGCAAGCGGTCCTCGTGGCTGGCGGATTCCACGCTCCGGGACTTGAGCGGGAGCTCCGGACCCGCGGTATTTCGTATCTTCTGGTTATTCCTGCCGTGACTCATCCCACTGACACCGCGCTATATGAAAAGCGTCTGTTGGCTCAAAAAGCATTCTTCCGAAGTCCCAGCACCCCGACCGTTGCCGCATTGGCCGAACGGGCGGGATCGGAACCGGCAAAAAAATCGTTGATGCTTCGTCCGCTCTCGGCCGCCGCGCGCATGCACGATGCGGACGCGATCGAATCTCTGAATGAGCTTGGAATCAGCAGACCGGACTATCCGGCTGTGGTTTCTGAAGCACCTGCGGTTGCTCAGCCCGCGAATCTGAATCCTATCGTGTCGCACGCTTTGGATATGCCCGTTTCGGATCATGTGCGGGAACTCCTCAAGTCATGGCTTTACCCGGGCAAAGCTTTTGGCGCGCGGTTGGCGGCTGACTCCAAGGCGGCAGGCGGACGAACGGACGTTTTGCGGGTGATCATGGTCTCAACTGCGCTCGTGTATGCGGCGTATGCGGTGGCTGGGATTGTCGGCGGATTGACCGCCGCCGCGGCCGTCTCGGCTTGGAGGGGAAGTGCCGGGCTGCGCCTCGGCCGGATCAAAACCGCGATCTTTGCCCTGGCGCTGTCCGCCGTATTTTTGTTGGGCGCGTTGGATTCCAGAGTTCAGGAACTATCCGATTTTATTCAATTACGGCATCTGAGCGTTGAGCAGAGGCGTAATCTCATGGACCGGTATTTGCGGATTGCCGTCGAGAACGAGCTTGCTTACGATCTGTTTGGCGCGCCGTTGTTTGGGGCCGAGCACAAGGCCGCCGTTACCTCGCTTCGATTGTTTTTTGCAGAAACAGAAACGAGCAACCGACACATCGATCAGGAGGGCGGTGAGGCGGTGTACCCAGAGCAGCTAGAACCCGACACCATTAAAACAGTCTTGATCCGAATGTTTCGGGATGATGCTGACGGCCATTTGGTGTCTGCATTGCTCCAGAATCTTCAAACATCGGGCCGGATAGATTCCGACTTTGCGGATGAGTTGCAAAGTCTCAGCCGGCGCGTGCTTCAGGAGCGCGTTAGTAAGCAGCACGATGCGACCGTCATGACCGACCTAATGCAATGGATACATCCGAAACTCGAAGGAACGGATGCGGGCAAATGGAACCGCCGACAAAAAGATTTTCATAACCTTATGTTTCATCTCAATCTTTATTATGAAATGAAGACCAAAGGTCTTGCGCTGCCTGACGCCGAAGACGCTGCCGCGATGATTCATTTTTACAAATTAGTGTGGCGGCCGGGTAAGACAATCCTGCCGAGATTAAGACTGAAGCTTTGGAAGTTAAAGCCGCTCATGCGGCCCACTGCAGAAATCCGCGTCCACGCGGAGGCGGTCGCGCGAGAGTTTGGAACGCGAGCGGACTTCGCCGATGATCTGGACCATGCATTTATTCTGATGGGCCGCGCGCGCAATCGGGCACAGAAGGGCGAGTGGAGCGGAATGTTCTGGTACCAAGGTTTTGCCGGGTGGATGCTGGAACGGGTGCAGACCGAAACCCGCAGCCGGTCGTCCGGACAGTCAATTATGGAGGAAGAGGCATTTATTGACGAGGCGCGTCAGGCCCTCGAAAAAGATCGAGCTTTTTATCGGACTCGAACCGTCCCGCCTGACTGGGGAGGCGCGCGGATGGCGGACCATGGCGCTGCTAAAGAATTGCATGAAGGTGCTCGGGCCGCGGATCAGTTTAAATATTTATTTGCGGATGATTCGAGGCAGGTGCTTGATTTTGTATTTGGCGATACCGGTGTGAATCCTGAGGACATTGAGATGCTGGAGACGGAGGCGCGGGGGCGGCAGGGGAATATGAGAGGGATTCGAAATATTAGGATCATGAAAATACGAAAAATAGGAGATGCGGATACCAAGACATTATTCATGAAGTTCTACTCCGCGGTTCGTGATGCGGACGCGGCGAGTCAGGAGATCCTGAGTGAGGTGGCTTATCATCGGGCCATCACCGGACACTTTGGAGCGGACGCGCCGGTGATCCGCGCCATGGCCATTAACGACCTAAAGAGCCAGTGGGCATCCGAGAACGGTATTCACAGTTTGGAGATACAGGAAATGGCTCCGGGCGGTGAATTAAATCGAGAGGCCCCATTCACACGGATACTATGGCGGCAGGCGGCATTATCGCTGGGACGGCTGCATCAGCACGTTTTTGACCGGGATCTCTTTGTGAGGGTTGGCGGGCGCCGCGGGGGTCCGAATCTGGCGATTAAACGAGCGCATGTATTTGTTGATGACACTCCGAACCAAGAACGCGTGACATTTATCGATCTGGGTCATGCCCTACCCGCCGATACCGCCAATGCGCGGCACATCGAAGTAGAAGAGGAGTTATTTCTGGATCTTTTTGAAGACATGTTCGGTCAGGGTTTGGTGGACCGGGGCGAATACCCCGATATCAGGAGCGCCAGGTTAGACTTTGAGAGTGAGTACAAGCGCGGCTTGGCGGATCGGGCTGAAGGCGCGCGGATGGCGGCGGTCGCCAGTCGCGGAAAGTACGGGGATGAAGAAAATCAGGATTCCTTCTTACAGATCGACCTTGGTGAAGGGTGGAATGTGTTGGCGGTGTTTGACGGCGTGGGCGGCTCGGAGAAGGGTGCGCAGGCCAGTCAGGCCGCGAGGGACGGGGTTAAGGATTACTTTGATGATGCGGATGTGCGGGAGCTGCTACACGGAATTTTAACGCCCAAGTTAGAAAAATCAATATCACCACTCTCTGCGGTGCCTACGCCACACTCTGAGATTCCGTTAATCCTTGAAGATGCTATAGCGCGTGCGCAGGAAAAGGTTCGCGGAGTGAAAAGCGGCGATAAGTACTCGGCGACCACGGCTCTCATTGCGCTGGTGCGGTCAGACTGGGATGTTGCCGGGAACTCCGCCGCCTGGACGATCAACTATGGGGACTGCCAGTCTGCCGTATGGGACCCTTCGAGGCCGGACCAGTTGCGGCTCGTTGGAATCGCGAATATGGAACAAGGTCTTTCAAAAAAAGGCCAACGACGGCTGAAGTGGAATCAGAATTACCTGGCGGATTTGGACGATGCGCAGGTCATTAGCTCGATTTACGACTTTGAGGCCGCCGCGTTAGAGGGTACGGGCCATTCCCACGCCGAGCCGGAGGATCGGGGCCGGCTCCTGAATCATTACAGGAGATTGAGAGGTCAGGGGATTCATTTACCCTTCACCTGGAAGCAGGCTGAAACCTGGATCTACCGTCGCATGACCACCGCAATCGAAAACGGCCAAGGCAGCTTTGTCTGGCCATCCGGTGTTAATGAGACCCGGATCCCGCCCGGAGGCGTGCTTATGCTTTATACCGATGGGATCGGAGATAATCTGACCCGCCGCGAAATTGCGCGTGTGGTTGAGAGGAATTTTGGCGCGTCACCAGCGCCGTCCTTCAGAGGGGACTGGCGCACGCCCGAAATGCGTCTGGCGGATGATCTGATCTGGGCGGTGCATGATCCGACTTATGTTATTCATCCTATGCCGGGCAAGGACGGTTCCAAGCCAGAGCATTATTCGGCCGATACCCGCGGAACGGTCGATCCCAGGCACAAGCGGGACGATGCGACCGTAGTCGTGATCAGGAATAGGCCGACGGCTCCGCCCGCCGCGGCGCGGATGGCGGACCATTTAGGCAGCGGCAAAATGACGCGCCGGAGCGCTCTGGCCGCGATCGCGGCGGCAGTTGGCCTCCGTCCGGACCGCGCGCCCGGGTCGGATGCGGGAGGACGTGTTCTGTCCGGATGGTCCGGTCGGGTTTATCTGTTGGATTCCGGTGAGATTGTACCGGCGGGACGCACGCTTACCGAAGGACAGGCCCGTGTCCTGTCTGCAGACGACGCGAGTTTGAACGTATCCCCGATCTGGGATGGCGAATGTAATCTTCTTCTGGTCCGGTCAAGATCGCTTCCGGGTGTAATGGGTGTCGCGCATCTTGCGAACGGGGATGAAGCGCGGAGCCGGGCGGCCGGTTTCCCGCAGCGGTTCAGTAGGGCGGAGGTTGAGGAACAATTTGATGGCCTTATGGGTCATCTGGCCGCGGTTGGGATCACACCGGAGGACGCGAAGGCGCAGCTGATTCGTTACGGACCCTCGCACGTCGAAAATGTCGTTGAGGGCAGGCCTTTTATGGACGTATGGAAAGAAGTGCTCACCGCCCGGCTCGGAGCGGCACCCGCGGAGCGGGAAGTGAACCCTGTTCCGCGAACGGTCGGAGATCAGGCAGCGGACCGGCACAACGTGATGCGCAGGATGTGGTCCAATCTGGTTCGTCGGGATGATGAGAGCTTTGAGATCCGGTCTTATGCAGATGCTGGCGTTCTCGATAGTTACGGGAACGAGATCACCCTGGTGAGTTCTCAGCCCGTGTTGCGGGCGGAAGTGACGCCGGATGGGTTGACGGACAAGCCCCTAATCAGCATTCAGGAAGAGATCTGGGAGCTGATCGCCGCCGGCGCGACAGGGCTCACCGGTATTCTTCTGGGCGGATACGGGCTCAGCCTGCCGGTCCGGCTGCTCCGGTCCCGCGTTCCGATCAACCGGCCGAACCTGATCGGATTGGTCCGTTCGGATCTGAAGAGCCTGAGGGGCTCGTTCCGATCACCCGGATCCGGCGAGGGCATGGACCGTTCGGCCGCGCGGATGGCGGCATGGGTTGACCGAGCGATTCCTGTGGTGTGGAGCAATGAACTGCGCCAGGCGATCCGCCAGAACAGCGCCGACGTGCACGCGGCCGCGTCAGATATCATCCGCCAACTGGGATCTATGGTTATTGAGAATAATATCCGAGACATGAACGTAGATGCTTACGTCAAAGCGCTTGAACGCGGTTTTGGAAACGCATTGAGAGCCCGAATTGCGGACATAACTGATTTTGAGAGCCGTATCATAGGATTCTATAGATTCATGATGTCGTCCGACACCTCCAGCGGATATCTCAACGGGTACAGTTTACGCGAGGCTCAAGATTTTAGAGCGATCCTGGCCGAAGTGCTTCAGCATGAATGGACGCAGGAATCCGACGAGGACGCGCTCGAGGACGAAGTCGTCAGCTACGCGGCGGATGTGTTCAGCCGCATCGTCTCTCTACAGGCCTTTGAGAACGGCAATCACCGGATCGGTGACTTCGTCATGAACTTCATACTTGCCAAGAACGGATTCCCGACATTCGTCCTTACGACCTCCAATGTGGTCGAGTATTACAGACTTTTTAACACAAGCGCATTGCGCGGCAAGACGCCGGCCGATGTGTCGGGTCGAGTCTCGTTTATCCGGCGGGAGATCCGTAACCATACGCCCGCGCGGATCCATACGGCCCGAACAGCGACGCTTAAAGACGGGGCCCGGATGGCGGAAGATGATCCGGATACTGTCAGCGAAACGCGGAAACTGTTTGGACAAGGGACCCGAAAGATCAACAAGGCTTCAGAAGACGCTTCCGGCGACGATCTGAGGATCGCCGGCTTCACGGATCTGGAACACGCCTTTTTACGTCATCAGACGACCGCGGAAGAGCGTCATGAGATCCTGGAGTATCTTTTAAGTCATTTAAGACCCCCGCTCACCACCGGCAAGGCTGATACGCATGCCGCCGTTCAAAATAAAGACTTGGCCGAATCAGTGCTGCACCACGTCCTTCAGCAAATGCCGCATCAGATCCGGATCCAGGAATTCACGGACAT
>JAGOUK010000076.1 GCA_018061225.1 Candidatus Omnitrophota bacterium
AAAAACCCTCAGAAGACAGGTCTTCCTGTCAGCGGGCGATCAACCTACGCTTTAAGAAAATCGAGAATGTGTTGGGCGGCGCGGGCGGGGCTGCCGGGAGGGCCTAGGTGGCGGCGGGTGGTGGAGAGGGCGGCGCGGGTTGAGAGAACGAGAGCGGGATCGGTCAGGTATTTTTGCAGGGTTTGTTCGATTTTTTCGGGGGTGAAGTTTTCTTGCAGGAGTTCGGGCATGATTTCTTTTTGGGCCAGAAGATTGGGCATTCCCAGGTATTTGACTTTGAGAATGAGGCGGACGAGGAACGCGGTGACGGCGGAAACTCGGTAGCCGATGATGGTGGGCAGGCCGGCCATCGCGCATTCGAGTGTGACGGTGCCGGAACAGGCGATGGCCGCGTCGGCCGCGTAAAAAGTTTCTAGTTTGTTGCCGCGTCGGCGGTCGATCCGGATCGGAGACTGGGCCAGGATGGGATCATAAAAAGTTTTGGGCAGCGTGTCGGCCTCGAGCAGCACCCATTTGAGATCTGGCAGACCCTTCTCAACACGGGCCGAATGAACGCGGTTGGCGGCTTCGAGCATCGTCGAGAGCAATAAACGGACCTCAGTGGGGCGTGAGCCCGGCAGCAGCAGGACGGTGCGGATCTCACCATCCGGCCGATCGGGTGCCGACGGCCAGACCTCAGCGATCGGATGACCCACCCACGCGGCCTTCACGCCGCGCTTTTCCAAAAAGTCCTCTTCAAAGTCAAACAGCGTCAGCACCTTCCGGTAGACGCGGGCCATGAGTTTGACCCGCCCCTCTTTCCAGGCCCACACCTGCGGCGACACGTAACCGATGACCGGGATGCCGAGCGGCAGCAGCTTCTTGGCCAATCGCAGATTGAATCCGGGGTTGTCCACCAGAACGATTAGATCCGGGCGCAAGGCGCGGACCTGGCCCAGGATGGCGTGAAAAAGTCTAAAATATTCGGGCAGATGGCGAAGCACTTCCGTAAATCCAGTCGCGTGAGCGCTTCCGCTGGACAGGAATCCATCGAGACCCAAGGCCTCCATTCGAGATCCGCCGACGCCGTGAAGTTCGAGCGAAGGGCTCAGCGTCCGGAGAGATGCGAGCAGTGACGCGCCGAGCTGATCTCCGGAAGCTTCACCGGTAACGACCAGGACTTTTTTGGAGCTAGGCGGTGATTTTTTCAACTTTATGAGATTGGATCTGATCGAGGATTTGAAGCGCGACGGCCAAGGCCGCGCGTCCATCCGCGCCGCTCACGCCGCCTGCATTGCCGCTGCGGACGGAGGTAACAAAACTTTTGACTTCCTCCTCGAGGGGCTCCGACTTGATGACCGGAACCGGTTCGTAACCCGTCTGTCCTTCCGCCGCGCGTTGACGGGTGAGGGTCAGGAGCTCCTGAGCGAAGTAGTCGAGGGAGAGGTATTGGTCCTGATCGAAGATTCGGATCTTGCGGAGACGTTTTTGGGCCATGCGGCTGGCGGTCAGACTCGCGATGGCACCGTTGGCGAACAGGATGCGGCCGTGAGCGAAGTCCTCGCGCTGGGTGAAGAGATTCATGCCCACCGCCTCCACCGATTTGACGGGGGACTTAATCAGGTCCAGAACGATGTCGATGTCATGGATCATGAGATCCAGCACCACGCCCACATCGCTGATGCGGGGATTGTAGGGTCCGATGCGGTCACACTCAATATAAACCGGGCTCTTGATCATTTTTTTGACCGTGCTCACCGCGCCGTTGAAACGTTCGATGTGGCCGGTCTGAAGAATAATTTTTTTGGATGCGGCCAATGTGATCAAGTCATCCGCGTCCTCAAGGCGTGAGGTGAGCGGTTTTTCGATCAAAAGATGAATGCCGGCCTCGGCTAGCGGGCGGGCCACTTCATGATGCGTCACGGCTGGCGTGCAGATGCTGGCGGCATCGAGAAGACCGATGCAGTCTTCCACGCGGGAGAAGGCCTTGGCTCCGCACTCTTGGGCGAGCGCCTGCGCTTTGGCTTCCAGCGGATCCACAACGGCGACGACTTCCACATCGGGAAGCTGGCGGTAAATTTGGGCGTGACGGGAGCCGAGGACACCGCAGCCGATCACACCTACGCGAAGTTTGGTCATAATCGGTGAATTATAGCACGCAGTCCCGGACGATGTTAGAATAGCCAGCTCATGAACGTTTATTTTCGCCTCATCCATTACGTTCGCATGCACACGCGGATGTTTATCCTTTCCGTAAGCTCGATGCTGCTGACATCGCTGTTCAAGACCTCTCCGATCACCATGCTGATCCCCATCATCGACCGCATCATCGCCGACCGTCCTGTCGAATTACCGAACACCAAGGGAATACCGACTTTTGTACTCGACCTCGTGGCCCGCATCAATGAGATGCCCCGGATGACGATGCTCAACTTCATCATCGCAGCCGCGGTGGTGCTGACGCTGTTGAAGGGCGTCACCTTCTATTGGCAGACTTATTTGATGAACGATATGAGCCACCGCGTCATCCGCGACATGCGCCGTGATTTATACGCGAAGCTCATTCACAGCCCATTGAGCTTTTACTCCAAGCACCGGTCGGGTGAGCTGGTCTCCCGCGTGACTTACGACACCGGCATCGTGCGCGACGCGATCTCGGAAGGGCTGATGGATGCGATCTTTCAGCCGATCGAGCTCATCATCAACATCGCTCTTTTGCTTTCGATCCGATGGATTTTCGGAATCCCCTGGTCGCTGGTCATCTTAATCACGGTGGTCACGCCGATGGTGATTTATCCCGTGGTGCGTATCGGCAAGATGCTCAAGAAAGTCAGCCGTAATTCGCAGCAGGCAATGGGAGACATCAACGCATCCTTGTACGAAACGGTCACCGGCGTGCGCGTCGTGCAGGCCTTCGGGATGGAGGATTACGAAAAAAAGCGTTTCGGCAAGTTCAACAGCGAGTATTACCGTTCGACGCTAAGTTTGGTCGGACGTAACCTGCTAATGGCCCCGGTCACCGAGCTGGCGGCGCTCGTCTGCGGCTGCGCGGTCGCCTGGATCGGCGCGGCGCGCGTGATCAATCATGAGATGTCGGCCGGCGCGTTCCTGGCCTTTGCGGCGGCGCTTTTTTCTCTCTTCAGACCGCTCAAGCGGCTTTCGCGTCTGCACGGCATCAATCAAACGGCGATGGCGGCGGCTGAGCGGGTTTTTCAAACGATGGATGAGAAAAATGACATCGTGGACCCAAAGAACCCCGTGATCCTTGGGAAGCTTTCTGAATCCATCGAATTCCGCAAGATCGTTTTTTCTTATGAGCCCCCGAGAAAAGTGCTCGATGGCATCAGTTTCACCGTCAAAAAAGGCGAGATCGTTGCCTTGGTCGGACCGAGCGGTTCAGGGAAGACGTCGCTGCTCAATCTGCTTCCCAGATTCTACGACCCGACGGAAGGGGATGTGCGGATCGACGGCCGGTCCGTCCGCGAGGTGTCTCTACAATCTTTGCGGTCGCAGATCGGCATCGTGACGCAAGAAACTATTCTCTTCAACGACACGGTGAGCGCCAATATCGCATACGGCTGTTCCGGGATAGATCCGGCGCTGATCGAAGAAGCAGCCCGCGTCGCCAACGCGCATGACTTCATCACCAAGCTGCCGAACGGATATTTGACGCCGATCGGCGACCGGGGCTTCAAGCTTTCGGGCGGAGAAAAGCAGCGGCTCGCCATTGCGCGCGCCGTGCTGAAGAATCCTCCCATTCTTATTCTGGACGAAGCCACCTCTTCACTCGACACGGAGTCTGAGCGTCTGGTGCAGGATGCGATTCATAAGATCATGCTCGGCCGCACCGTGCTGGTCATCGCTCACCGTCTCAGCACGGTCAAGGATGCCAGCCGGATTCTCGTGCTTCAAGACGGTCATATCATTCAGGACGGCAGGCACGACGATCTGATCAAACAGCCCGGCATGTACGCGCGGCTGCACGAGTTACAATTTAACGCTTAATTTAGTCGCTGCTTTTTAGAATATTAGTTCTATTAACTTAGCGCTTTTTTGACCGCTGCCCTTGTAAATTCTTTTTTCATGAATTAGACTTGCCGAGCTGATACGCGGTGGGTATAATACCCGAACCTCAAACCTGAGGTGTGAAGTACTAACCTCACGGTTATTCGATTCTCAATCATTCATGTTAGCGCCTGGAGCGCAGCAAACCGCATCGGAAAGCCTATGCGAAACGGAGGACGTTTTTTTGTCTACTGAATTAGCGAACAATTTATTGGAAGCCGGAGTGCACTTCGGTCACCAGACACGCAAGTGGAATCCCAAGATGAAGCGCTTCATCTACGGTGTGAAGAACGGGGTCCACATCATCAACCTCGAGAAGACCGTTAACAAGCTCGAGCTGGCGCGTGAGTTCGCTCTCAAGACGGCGTCCCAGGGCGGCAAAGTTCTTTTTGTCGGCACCAAGCCTCAGGCCCGCGAGATCATGCGGGAAGAGGCAGTCCGTTCCGGTCAGCCTTACGTTGTGAACCGCTGGCTCGGCGGATTCTTGACCAATTTCAACACGCTGCGCAAGAGCGTCGCCCGTTATCAAGAGCTCGTTGTCATGTCCACCGACGGCACCTTTGACAAGATCACCAAGAAGGAAGCCTCCGGCATCCGTAAGGAGATCGTTAAGTTTGAGAAGAACCTTGCCGGTGTGACTCAGATGGACAAACTTCCCGCGGCGATTTTTGTCGTCGACGTGAAGCACGAGATCATCGCGGTCAAAGAAGCGATCCGCCTCGATATTCCCGTCATCGGTCTTGCCGATACGGATTCTGATCCCGACATGGTGAACTACGTGATCCCGGGCAATGACGACGCTCTGCGTTCGATCCGCCTTATCACCAAGTCCATCGCCGACTCCATCATCGAAGGTCATGGCGGACGCCAGGGCCAGATCGAGATGAAGGCCCCTAAGCTATCCGACCGCAAGCAGCCCGTCGCGGCCGCCAAGGACTAACCCGTCATGGCGAACGAAGCGGAACTGGTTAAAGAGCTGCGCGAAAAAACCGGCGCCGGAATCCTCGACTGCCGCAAGGCGCTCGTCGAAGTTTCCTGGGATGTGGAAAAAGCGGTTGATTGCCTTCGTAAGAAGGGCGCCCAGATCGCCGGCAAGAAGGCCGGCCGCGCGACCAACAACGGACGCGTTGAGAGCTACATTCACATGGGCGGCAAGATCGGCGTCTTGGTCGAAGTCAATTGCGAAACGGACTTCGTGGCCCGCACGGATCAATTTATTGAATTCTGCCGCAACGTCGCGATGCAGATCGCGGCCGCGAACCCGATCTGCGTCACCCGGGAAGAAGTTCCCGCGGAAGCGGTCGCGCGTGAAAAAGATATTTTCTTAGAGAGCGTCAAAGGCAAGCCCGCCAATGTGGTCGACAAGATCCTCGAAGGCAAGCTCGACAAGTTCTACAAAGAGAATTGCCTTTTGGAACAAGCCTTCGTCAAAGATGACAAAAAAACCATCCAGGAGTACCTGACCGAAGTGATCGCCAAGACCGGCGAAAACATGGTCATCAAGCGGTTCAGCCGCTTCGTCCTGGGCGAGTAACTTAGTCATGCCCAAACCCGCCTACCGCCGAGTGCTCCTGAAGATCAGCGGAGAGTTTCTCGGTGGCAAGAGCGGGTACGGCATCGACCCAGAAGTCGCCCTCAGCCTCGCCAAACAGATCAAAGAAATCCATGAGCTCGGAGTCCAGACCGCCGTCGTGATCGGCGGCGGGAATATTCTCCGGGGGATGAATGCCGCCCAAAAGGGCGTCGACCGCGCCACCGCCGATTACATGGGCATGCTGGCAACGGTGATCAACGGCTTGGCGGTGCAGGACGCGCTGGAGCGGGTGGGAGTTTTTTCGAGAGTTCAGACCGCGATACCCATGGCAGCCGTGGCAGAACCCTATATTCGCCGCCGCGCGCTGAGACATTTGGAAAAGAAGCGGGTGGTTATCCTGGTCTGCGGCACCGGGAACCCTTACTTCACGACGGATACGACGGCCGCGCTACGGGCGACCGAAATCGGCGCCGATATCATTTTGAAGGCCACTCAGGTGGACGGCATTTACACGGCGGACCCGAAGAAGGATCCTAAGGCCAAGCGCTTTAAGGAAATCCGCTACATCGATGTGCTGAAGCGCGGCCTCAAGGTCATGGATTCGACAGCGATCAGTCTTTGTATGGATAACAAGTTACCGATCTTAGTTTTTGATCTTTCCAAGCCGGGCAATATCAAGCGCGCGGTGTTGGGCGAAAAGATCGGCACGTTGGTCAGAGAATAACGAAGCCAAGGAGCTTATTATGTGGCAGAACACCGTCAAGAATTTTGAAGCCAAAATGAAAAAAGCCGTTGAAGCAACCGCAGCCGAATTCGGCCGTTTGCGCACGGGCCGCGCGAATCCATCTTTGTTGGACACCGTGCGCGTGGACTATTACGGAGCTCTGACCCCCTTGAAGCAGTTGGCAACCATCTCGGCGCCTGAGCCGCGCATGATGGTGATTCAGCCCTTCGATGTCTCGGCGGTTGCCGCCATCGGTCAGGC
>JAGOUK010000077.1 GCA_018061225.1 Candidatus Omnitrophota bacterium
TTCTTATACCCCGCACTCACTGCGCCTGTAACGGATTTGCCCAGCGCCAGCTCCTCTCGGATGCGCTCCATGATCAGCACGTTGGCATCCACCGCCATACCGATGGTTAGAATGATGCCCGCGATGCCGGGCAACGTCAGCGTACCTTTGAAGTATGCCAGCAACCCGCCAATGATGAGGATGTTAATTAAAAGGGCGGAGTTGGCGATCATGCCGCCAAGCATGTAATAAACCGCCATAAACAGAACCACGAACATGGCAGCCCAATACATCGCGCGCATCCCCTGATCGATGGAATCTTTTCCAAGCGACGGTCCGACGGTCCGCTCTTCCTGAATCTCGATGGGCGCAGGCAAAGCGCCCGCTTTCAGCGCGATCGCCAAATCTCTGGCGGTGTCCAGCGTAAAGGAGCCGGAAATGACCGCATCCCCATTCAAAATAGGTTCACGAATAACAGGCGCAGACAGAACAACATCATCGAGAACGATCGCCATTCTCCGGCCGACGCCTCGGGTGGTCACTTCTCCAAACTTCTTCGCGCCTTCGGAATTAAATTGAATCAGAACGGTGGGCTCCATGAAGTCGTGACTCAGGTCCTGCCTTGCGTCCTTCAGCATTTTGCCTTCGACCGGCGCGGTTGGCTCGAGCCAAATATCCCCGCCTTCGCTCTGAGCAAACTTAACCCCGCCTGCCGACTCGCCGCCCTCGGTAACCATGCGGAACTCCAAATGAGCGGTCTTTCCAATCAATGCCAAGGCTCGCTCGCGATCACTTACACCCGGCAGCTGAATCATAAGGCGGTCCTCGCCTTGTTGCTGAATGACAGGCTCCGAGACGCCAAATTGATCGATGCGATTGCGGATCACGCCCACCGCGCGCTCGGCGGCGGTCTTGCGCTCGGCCACCGGCAGCGTCTCGGTCTTCACCCGAAGCACCAAATGCATACCGCCGCGGAGATCGAGACCCAGCTTGAGTTTCCCCTCACGAGGACCGCTGCCATCCGGATCAAAGGGGGGGTAAACAAAAAGGAGGCATGCCGCGACCACCAAGGCCACGACCGGGATACGCCAGCGCAATGAATGCGAGCTCATTATTTACCTGCCTTTGCGGCCCGCGCGACCGAGGACTTGTCCACTTCCACCCGGACATTCTCCGCGATCTTGACCGAAACGGTGTCCTCTTTCACCTGAGTGATAACACCATGAATTCCGCCGGAGAGAACCACTTCTTGGTTCTTGTCGAGAGCCTTTAGGAACTCCCTGTGCTCCTTCTGCTGCTTTTGCTGAGGGCGGATGAGGAGAAAGTAAAAAATGACAAACATGAGCAAAACCGGCACCATGCTAACGAGCGGATTGGGCTCCCCTGCGACGGCCATAAAAACAAAGTTCATTGAGCTGTCCCTTCGCGATATTGGTTAAAAAACTGTTTCTTGAACTGCAAAAAAGTGCCCGCTTGTATAGAAAAGCGTGCACGTTCTAACAATTGTATAAAAAATGTAATATTGTGTAAAGAAGCGAGTCGCTGGGCGAGAATTTCTTTGGCCTGAAAAAGATGCCTGAGATATGCCCGGCTATGCTGACGACAGGTCGGGCAAACACAGTCTGGGTCCAGGGGCTTCTCATCCCTGGCAAACTCCGCATTCCGAATCAAGAGCTTACCCCGCGAAGTAAAAAGCGTCCCGTTCCTGCCGTTGCGCGTCGGAGCCACGCAATCAAACATATCAATTCCCCGCTCGACGGCCAATATCAAGTCATCCGGATACCCCACCCCCATCAGATACCGGGGTCGGTCCGCCGGCATCTCCGGCACCGTCACGTCAAGCATTTCGCACATTTGCTCCTGCGGCTCCCCCACCGAAAGGCCTCCGATCGCGTTCCCGGGTAAATTCAGCTCACCCGCTCTCCGGGCGGCCTCCCGCCTCAAATGCGGATAGACACCGCCTTGAACGATCGAGAACAGATGAGCGCCCGGCTTCCCGCTCGACATCCACGCGGCCTTGGACCGCTCAAGCCACAGCTGGGTGAGATCCAATGCCGCCCGCGCCCTTGCTTCTTCGGCGGGATACGGAATGCATTCGTCCAGCGGCATCAAAATATCCACTCCAAGCCGCGTCTCGATCTCGACGACTTTTTCAGGTGATAAAAAGTGCTTGGATCCATCCAGGTGCGATTTGAACTCCAAGCCTTCCACCGTCAGCTTTTTCTTTTCTTTGAGGGAAAATATCTGAAACCCTCCCGAATCCGTCAAAATGGGTCCATTCCATCCCATAAATTTATGAAGTCCGCCCATCGCCTCTATGCAGTCCACCCCCGGGCGAAGGTATAGGTGATAGGCGTTAGAAAGAACGATTTGAGCGCCGCACTGCTTAACATCTTCGGAACTGAGCGTCTTGACGGTCGCTTGTGTTCCGACCGGCATAAAAACGGGTGTGTTGATGCGGCCGTGTAAAGTATCCAACGTCGCCGACCGCGCGCGGCTCAAAGGATCTTGATGGGTGACGTTAAAGTGGGGCAAGGGTCACGTGCCGGGGATCAGTCGTCTGCGCGATCGGAAGCCGCGTGCGAGAAGTGGTAGCGGACGGACCTGCGCAGGAGATAGAGTGAAAAGTAAATTTCAAACACTACGATACTAAAATTGCAGACCCGCTGCAGAACTCCGTGCGGCCAATGACGCGAGTATGCCCATTCCTCGCGGCTGAAGATCAGCATTGGATAAAAAAACAAAGCAAAAATCACCAGACGAACCAAGTAAGCCTTCCGGGCCCAGTTGTGAAAAGTCCGGATCTTGACCAACAGCGTGATATTGATCGAGAGTAGAAATAGAATGAACGCAAAATCCACCAACACCCTGCCCTTGAGCTGATACAAATGGATCACGCTCAACACAGCCGCCGTGATGTAAAGGATCATGCCGGTCCAGTAGTAAAAAAGGATGTCTTGCTTAATCTTGGGCTGATTCGTCATCGTGGTCATTATACCCGAAGGGTGTGGCGCATTCTTAATGAATGATCATCGCATCGCCATAGGAATAAAAGCGGTAGCTTTTTTCGACGGCGTGACGATAGGCCTTCATCATCCGGTCCCGGCCCACAAAAGCAGCCACCAACATGAGAAGCGTCGATTTGGGGAGGTGAAAATTGGTGATCAGCCCTCCGACAACCTCAAACTCAAAGGGCGGGACGATAAAAAGATTGGTCTCCCCAGTCCCGGCAATGACAGACCCGCTCTGCACGCAGGTTTCCAGAACTCTTGCCGATGTGGTTCCAACCGCCCAAACTCTCTTTTTTTCCTGAAGCGCCCGGTTGATCGACTTGGCCGCAGCCTCGGTCATCTCGAAACGCTCCGAATGCATTTCATGCTGCTCAATATCCCGGACCATCTGAAACGTCCCGTAGCCCACATGCAGCGTCACATTCACGCACTCCACCCCCTTGCGAGTCAGAGCGCCCAAAAGCTCTTTAGTGAAGTGGAGTCCGGCGGTCGGAGCCGCAATAGAGCCCTCGGCCGCCGCGTAAACAGTCTGGTAGCGATCGCGGTCCGACTCAGCGGGCTTGCGCTTGATGTACGGCGGCAGCGGCATCTCTCCATACTTCTCCGCGGTCTGACGCCCGTTCAGACCCTCAAACTCAACTTCAAAATAGCCGGTAGAATTACGCCCAAGACAGCGCGCGGACACCGGTCCAATCTGTATGGTCTGCCCCTCCTTGAGCTGGGGTCGGCACAGCACCTTCCATTTCATTTCCGATGGGTCTGAAGGTCCTACCAGCAGCAGTTCCACCTTCCCCCCGGTTGATTTCGCCCCTTCAAGCCGGGCCGGAAACACCCGCGAGTCATTCATCACGATGACGTCTCCCGGTTGAATGAACTCGGCGATATCGCTAAAGTGCCGATCGGCCATGACGCCAGAGCTTCGGTTCACGGTGAGCAGCCTCGAAGAGCTGCGGTTCTCCAAAGGCGTCTGAGCAATCAATTCTGGCGGCAGAACATAATCAAAGTCCTCTAAGCGATGCTCCGAATGTTGCCTGATATTTTCTGATTCGTCACTTACTGCAGTCATGTGAGTTCCCCAATGTTAAAGTCTGCGGTCCCGAGCGCTCCCAAAAGCTCGCGGATCCGTGACGAAAAAACCAAAATTCCGCGCTGCTCATCAAAGCGAATCTCCCCATCGGAGTCCCAGTCAAACAGACCATCCAGGGCGCCCATGAGCTTGGCACGCCGTGTGTATGCCGAAACATCACACTGGTAGTAGATCATCAGCCTACGGCAAAAATCCGAGAATTCAAGCGAGGACTGCGCCGCCATGGCGCGAATCAACTCTCCCGCCTCATCGGCCGACCTCAATCCTTTGAGGTAAGCGCCAAGCGGATCGCCGTTCACAAGAGCGATCCAATCATTAAATTCGATATTGCTTACCGGATAAAAGCTCCGGGTGCGCCTGAGAATCTCCACAGTGAACCGGTGCTGCCAATCTTTGTCCCCCGCCTCGATCGCCAGCGGCTTTCCGATATCGTGAAGAGCCAAAAATAACCTGAACCATGCCCGCTCCTGAGCAACAACTTTTGGGCGGCGCGCAAAATGCTTTTCATAACATTCCATCACGCGGAGGGTGTGAACGCGTAAGGTGAACGGAACAACCACCCCCACGTTTTGATTTAAGTGGCCTTCAAATTCAAGATCCAGCGACAACTCATTTAAGAGATCATCTGGAAAATAAGGACTGGAATGAAGCAAAACCGCAAGGCGGTCGGCGGAGAGGTGGCGAGTCATCCGGCAAATTGTAACACAGAGGCGGCGGCGCGTTGCCGAAGATCAAAACACGATTGTCTGCCCCCCGCCCTCGAGAGAGAGCTTTTTGGCATCGTCATTCGAAACGAAGCGTGAACGGCTTGGTTTTTGAGAGTCCTCGAACCAACGCTTCCCTTCAAGTCTCATGACGGCTCGTGTTTTCTTGATCGCCCCAAAAGACTCCCGAAACAGCTTCCAGTCGGCCGCCGTCAAATCGCCGGACCTGGAGCCAGAACTAGCGTCCGCCTCACTCAAGAGCACCTTACTCCCCTTTGGCAGCGGGATGGAGTTAGTGGCTCGCCTCTTCTGTGAAGCAAATCCGCGAACGGCAACCTCCCCCAAAAAAGTCTGTACCTCCATTCCCTTGATCGGATCGGTCACCACAAGAAACCGCGTCCCCCGAACCACCGCCACTCCTGTTGGGGTCGTGATACTAAAGTCGCCCTGCCCTTTGAGTCCATCCAAAACGGCAAGCGCCTGACCACGATCCAAACGAACGCGAGTCACCCCGGGGGATTGCTGGATATGAAAGTCTCCCTGAACGGCCACAAGATTTTTGCCTGCCGGGTCCTGAGCCAAGGTGACTCGGTTCCGCTGAAATGTTTCAACACGGTCATGTGCCCCGACAACTTCCCCTGCATGCAGAGCTGTCCTGACCGAGGGGTCCCGGTCGGAACTTTTCCAGGCCCCGCCTTCTACGGCAACTACAACCCAACCACTTTCTTCTGCGGCATAAATCGCGGAAATGTCTCCAAGACCAAGCATTGCCGCCGCGAGGATTAATATGAGTTTATATTTACTTATAATCATCAATCACCAATATACATTGATGACTATTAATATTCAAGATTAGACAGAGTCAAATTAACGATTTATTTTAGACTTGATGTCCGCCGACCCCGGGTTCATTTCCAAAGCTTTGCGATAATACCCTTGGGCGGTGCCCTCATTGCGGTAAACATGTCTATAAATATCGCCCACCTGGACCAGGGCATACGCGGCATTGGACAGTGACCCGGAATCCTTTAGGAGCTTGGCAGCTGACAACAACTCTTCCTCGACACTTTTAAAAACAGCGATGGCTTCACGTCGATTCCCATCCTTCAGGCTTTGCTCACCTTTTTTGCTCATAAATCGGACATAATCCATCCTCAAGGCCGCGTCGACAGGATTAGTCTTAATTGCCAACCGCATCATTTTGACGCCGTCGGTGACTCGGCCAGCGGCGATCATCTCCTTGGCTGTTCGGCTGTAACGGGCCGCTTGCTCACGAACCTGCTGCGGGACCTGATAGCCTTGCACTGGCATGGCGGCCCAGAGACTGATGGCGGTGAAAAAGGACACGAATAATACGATTAAATTCTTTTTCATGGGCAATTCTCCAAAGTTATCGATGCGGCCCCTTCGCGTCTGCGCTCTTGACGCTGCGTTGGCCAGGGGTGTATCCTCGTTGTATGAAAAAAATTCAAATCTTCACGATCTTCCTCGTCACACTTACCGCTTTTTGCCTTTTATCCGGATCCGCATTAGCAAATTCAACGTCGTATAACGGGTCGGATAAATTCAAGCGCGGCCTCAACAATACGGCCACCGGCTGGCTCGAAGCCCCCGCCACCATTGGCAAAGTGGATCGGGAACGCGGTCTCTTTGAGGCATTGACGACCGGTGTTACCCGGGGAGTTGGTCTCGCCATCGCCCGCACCGGTGTCGGCATTTACGAGACGCTCACCTTTCCCTGGCAGGCACCCGAGCGCTTCGAACCGCTCATGACACCG
>JAGOUK010000078.1 GCA_018061225.1 Candidatus Omnitrophota bacterium
AAAGCCGCCCCATTCCCGACGCGCCAAAGTTGATCACGTCGAACGTCGCGTCCGGCCGTGTGGACTCGCGAAAGCTATCGGCCAATTCTTCGGGATCATGTTCAAAAATTCCGGCGCCGATGCAAACACCGGACCGGGTCGGCGTCATCTTGTCAGCCGTGAGCGCGGCGTGGTCGCGCGCGAGATAGGAAGCCACGACGGCCATTTGAATATCGCGGCACATCACTTTGAGTGATTTGCGGTTGGCGATGACTTTGGCGGGCTCAAAGTCGCGAATAAAGCCCGCGGAACGGATTGGGATCGTCGGCAGATCGTTCTCGTTGACCGCGCTCACACCGGTGCGTCCCTCAAGGGCCGCCTGCCACAGCGCGTCCGCGCCCATGCCGCAAGGCGTCACCGCTCCGATACCGGTCAGCACCACGCGGCGCGTCACGCTGCCGCTCCCGCCGCCGTGCCGGCGGCAATGGTCTGACGGATCGCGAATGATTCCATGAAGTCCTTAGAAAACACGATGCTTTTCTTCCCCTCTTCCGCCAAATGTTTGAACAAACCAAAAAAGATCGTCGCCTTGGCGACGGTCGTGCCTGCACTTTTGACCTCGCATTCGGTCATGCCGGCATCATCCCCGATATCCCCTATTTTAGCCTCGATCTCGAACAGCGCCGGCGGCGCCACGGGAGATGCAAATTCTGCGTCCGTGATCTTTGCCAGCACGACTTCCTTGCTGAAGTCGATCGTCGCGCCCACCAATACTCCGCCCACCTGCGCCATCATTTCGAGCATCAGCGTCGGAGGCATGACCGGATAGCAGGGATACAGGTCCGAGACCGCGCCTTCCGAACGCGTGAACGCGCGAAGTCCGCGGGCATAACGGCCCTTTTCAATATGGGTAAATTGGTCTACAAGGATCCAGCGCATGAAGCGTTTATTTTACCAAACGCTGAGAGGGAGTTCTATAGCTGTGAACGATTATGCCGACGAGGTTTTTTCTCAAAAAAGGATAGAGCCGGAAGCGTACGTTGCGGCCGGCCGGGGCGGTCCAACTAGCCTCCAAACGGCCGCCCGCCTTGCGGATGCGGAACGCGCGAAAAGACCCCGGTCCGGTGAGCGAAACTCCGACCGATTTGGAGGCCGCTTCCTTGGCCGCGAACATGAAGGCGAAGGCAAGCGGTTTGTTATGGGATTTTTTGAGCAGACTAAATTCTGAAGGAAGTAAAAAGCGGGATAAACCGTCAGCGTTGCGATGGACCAGGCGAGCGGCCCGCTCCCGCTCGACCAGGTCCACTCCGACACCGATCAAACGAAGTTGTCCGGGCTTTTTCAGCTGGTCGCCATCCGGCGGTTGATGTAGTCGACGATCATCCGCACGGTGAACAGGTCCGGTAGCTTCGAAACAACCGGGTCTTTTTCGAAGGACTCGAACGCGACGGAAGGAAGTTTTTCTTTGAGAACGCCGAGACCCTCGGTGGTGATGCGGCCGTCCTTCACGTAGCGGGGATCGGTGAGCACCTTTTCGGGGAACAGATCATCGCGCGGGATCTTGATGGCAAAGGACTTTTCGAGACGGAAAACGATGTCGAGGAAATCGATGGATTCGGCGCCGAGATCGGCGATGAGTTTTGAGTCGACTTGGATGTCGCCGGCGCTGATTTGGAGGGCCTTGGCGATGCAGTCTTTGATCTTGTCAAAAATTTCGTTGGCGGCGTCTGTCATGTCTTTTAACTTTCTTGCATTAAAAATGGGGTACTGGCCTGAATAGAAACGTCAATTATGCACTTAAGAGGGTCAAATTGGCAAGCGCTCGAATCTTTAGCTTGTTAGTCCTAAAAATATCCGCCTATTCTTATCATTGATCAGCGGCTCGAGATGCGCAAAGCGCGGGGCGGTGTCGCCGATGGTCTTGGATTCGAGGCGGAAGCGGGCGGTGGCAACCGTCTTACCTTGCTCGGTGACGCGGCCTTTGACATCATATTGAGCGTCTCCAGCCGGGGCGATATTGGCTTCAAATTCGATATCCATGCCCGGGCGCACGAGCTGGCTATACTTGGCCTGGGAGCACGCGGTCATGCGTACCTGGGAGCGGGCGAAGTCCTCGGATGCCAGCACCAGCCAGGCCGCGGTCTGCACCATGCCTTCCAACTGAAGCACTCCCGGGAGCACCGCGTACTCCGAGAAGTGATCGATAAAATATTCTTCAGAAGCTTCGACTCGGCGTGACGCGCGGGCGGCTTTGCCCAACTCAAGCTGCGTGATCCGATCAATACAGGGCAGCGGCATCTTGGGTGCGGTCGAGGCGGCGTTGGGGGTCGGAGGTGTTGTCATAATTTTTGGGTCGTGTTTAGTTTTTTCATATTATAATGGCGAACTATGAAGCACCAAGGAAAAAAAGCTCTCGTCACCGGCGGCACCCGCGGCATCGGCCGCGCGATCGCGCTCCGTTTTGCGCGCGAAGGCGCGGACCTCGTCCTCAATTACCTCGATAACGCCGCCGCCGCGGAAGAAACCGTCGCGCTCATCGCCAAGGAATCCCCTTCCGCCAAGGTCCATCTGGTCCAGGCCAACTTAAGCGACATGGACGAGGCGCGCAAGCTCGCCGAAGATGCCGCGAAGCTCATGGGAAGCGTGGATTACTTCGTGCACAGCGCCGCGCTGGGGACTTTTAAAAAAACCTGCGACGTGAAGCCCAATCAATGGGACATGTCGATGAATATCAACGTCAAAAGTTTTTTGGTCATGGCCCAGAAGCTCAAGCCCGGGATGAAACGCGGGTCGGTCATGATCGGTCTCTCATCGTCCGGCTCCACGCGCGTGGTGCCGAATTATGGCGCAATCGGAATCTCCAAGGCGACGCTCGAAGCCTTGGTGCGATATCTGGCGGTGGATTACATTCCGGACGGGATTCGCGTCAACGCGGTGAGCGGCGGGTTCATCGATACAAAGTCTTTAACAGCCTTCCCCGAATACGAACGGATGAAGCAGGAAGTCATCGCCCGCACGCCGGCCAAGGCCGTCGGCCGGCCCGAAGACCTTGCCAACATCGTTTCCTTTCTCTGCTCCGATGACGCCTCCTGGATCATCGGCCAGACCCTCCTCGCCGACGGCGGCCTCTCGCTCGTCTAGTCGAAGCGGCGCGTATCTAGAATACGTTTTAGCTTTCTGGATTGGCCCTTCAGGGCGCCGGATGCGAACGTCATCACATCAAATTCCACAAGCCCCTGACCGATGCCGGCCGCGGCGACTTGCATGGGGCCTTGCTTCATGGCATCCATGAGGCGTTTTTGAATCTCGGCCGCGGGCGCGTCCGTCTCGACTCTAAATTCTAATCTGTCCTTCCCCGGACCGGTGGAAACGGCCAACTGCCATTCTCCTAAGCGGGGCTCAACAGCATCAGCGGCCGGTTCGATCATCCAGGCGGCAATATTGCCTACGCCGGTGACGACCATGTCGTCGATTCTTCCTTTGAGCTTTGCGAGGCGAACAGACGGTGTTCCGCACGGACAGGGCTCAGTGATAATCCGGGTCACATCACCCGATCGGTACCGCGCGAACGGCATCACATTGCGTCTGAGCGTGGTGTAGACGAGCTCGCCAAATCCTTGAGCATCCGGATCAACCACTTCAGCCCACAGGTCCATGTCGTTCAGGTGGTAGCCGTCCTGGCGGTCGCATTCGATCCCGATGGAGCCAAAGGCTTCGGTCTGGCCGTACGAGAGCAGCAGCTTGGCCTTCCAAATCGATTCGACAAACCTGCGTGAGGATTCTGAGAGATTTTCGCCTCCGGCGATGAGGCATTTGACCGGCCAGGGACCGCCGCGCTTATCGGCGATTTCGGAAAGCCGCACCAGCCAGCCCGGGTCGGCAACGATGACATTGCAGCCGTACGGCTTGACCCGGTCATAGAATTCTTCCGGATCGATCCGCCCCGCTTCCACATGAAAACATTTCATCTGACTGACCGCCGCCTTGAGCGTGGGACCCGAAACCCAAAACGAATAATCAAACGACGACGCGATCCGATCCTCCGGCCGTATCCCCATCCGCCAAAGCCCCGCCGCGTTCACGCGTCCGACATCTTCGATTTCGCGATTAGAAAAAAACACTCGCTTGGGCCGCTTCGAGATGGTGCCGGTTGTTTCGAACGCCGTATCCGGCGTTCCGCACAAAAAATCCTCCGGCGGCAGCGTCTGCAGATCAGACGGGGTTGTAAAAATAGGTCCCAGGTCGGTCGGCGAATGGATCCGGTCCAGGTCTACGTAGTGTTCAAGGAATTTTTGGGTATAAAACGGCGCCTTGTCACGGGCGAGCTTGAGGGAATTCTTGAGATTGAGCAGGCGGTAGCCGTCGATCCAGGCCCGCGGAATCCGTTCATACGCGGAGATCGCCCGGCCCGGGTTTTTCCACAGAAGCTCAAGCTGGATTTGGTCGGACCATTTGGCGAACATAGAACTCCCGGTTAGCGGCACAGGCCGGCTGGCAACATCCATCAAACTGATATAGTATAACGGTCTCATGATTTTTCTGAACCTTTTCCTCGTATTTGTTTTGGGTGTTTGGGTGCGGCGGGCGGTGCTCATGATGGGCAGCATCCGCAAGTACAGCATCATGCCCGTCCGCGCCTGGGAATCGCTGTGGCCGCAGGTGCGCGTGTCCGTCATCGTGCCCTGCCGCAATGAGTCGCGCAACCTTCCCATTCTCATCCCTTCGCTCATGGCCCAGGATTATCCGCATATCGAATTCATCTTCCTGGACGACCGCTCGACCGACAACACACTCGAACTGCTCCGGGCGGCGGAACGCAAATACCCCAATGTCAAAGTCATCGAAGGCGCCCTGCTGCCGGGCGGCTGGACCGGTAAGAATCACGCGATGCATCAATGCGCACAAGCCGCGACCGGCGATTGGCTGCTCTTCAGCGACGCCGACACGGAGCACCTAAAAAACTCGGTATCTTCGTCGCTTCGGTACGCGCTCGAGCGCAATGTCGATCTTCTGACGCTGACGGCCCGATGTGTTTGCAAGAGCTTCGGCGAGCATCTGGTGCAGCCAATGGGAATCGGGTGTTTCGCGGTCTGGTTTAAGCTCGAGGATGTGAATGACCCGAACTCATCGGTGCCGCTGGCCTGCGGTCAGTATTTATTGGTCAAAAAGGCTGTGTTTGAGGCGGTCGGCGGGGCCGAGCGCATCAAGGACGCCGTGACCGAGGACTTGGCGTTGTTTAAGAACGTCAAAGCTGCCGGCTACAAATGCGAACTCGCCATCGGCGCGCATATCTTCGCGACGCGGATGTATCAGTCGTTTAAGGAATCTTGGGTGGGATGGCGGAGGATTTATTTGCACGCGCTCGACAAGAATGTGCCTTCGCTGGTCTCAAAGATTTTTATGCTGATCTTTTTCTCGGCCGCGCCGTTCTTCGTCCTGCCGGCCGCCGCGTGGCGGTGGGCCGCGGGCGGATCTGAATGGGCGCTGACGACCGGGCTGGCGGCGGCTCTCTGCGCCTTTATTCTCTTCTTAAGATCACGGTCTCATGTCGCGCTCAAAGCCAGCCAATGGTCGATTCTCCTCCACCCCTTGAGCGCGCTCGCCGTCACCGCCATCCTCATCGACTGCCTCAAGCACCACTTCCAGGGCCGCAAGGTCGAGTGGAAGCAGCAGCAATATTAGCCGTCAAAAAAGAATACGGCCCGGCCTGACTTTTTTCTCTTCCGTCTCGTTGATGACGAGTCCTCCGGATTCTGCGGCCTCCGTCCGGGTGGTCTCGATGCTGAAAGCGGTTGTTTTTTTCCGCTTGAGTTTACGCCGTAATGCTTTGAGCGCCTCGGACAGCCCCGACCATTCCTGAAGATCCATGGCATCAAAAGTTTCGGCCGCCTCAAGCCGTCTCGGCTCGGCCAGAACCGCCGACTTTTGACCCGCTTCGAGAACCCGGGATTGCATGGCGGCTCCGTCGGACGGCCGTCGGGCGTACACCTGGACCTCCCCCCGATAATTCGCAACCTCAGTCGCCTGCGTGCTCTGGCTCACGCTGAAGACAGTTCCCCGGACCGCCGCGATCGATTGAGGGGTGCGGATCTCGAACGCGCCGCCGCGCCAGTTGTCCAGGGCTGCGTAGACACGGCCTCGCTTCAGATCCAAACGTGTTGCGGGGTCGGATTCGGCGATCTTGATCTCGCCTTTAAGCATCACGATGTTCTCGCTGCTGGGACCCACGGTCAGATAGGCCCCCTGTCCCGCCCAAATAGAATCCCCCGCCTTAAAAACGGTTCCCGGCGCCGCCGAAGCATAGACGCCGCTACCAAGGCTCTTCCACGCCGACCCCTCGCGCAAGATCATCGTTGTTTGGCCTCTGTCAGCGGCATGCGCGAGCTGCGGCTGCGGCATTCCCGAAATAGACAGCGATGCCAGCATGAATGCGCCAGTGATAATGGTGACCTTGGTCGGAGAAATCA
>JAGOUK010000079.1 GCA_018061225.1 Candidatus Omnitrophota bacterium
AATCGTCAAACCGGTCGTATGATCCTCGGACGATACATAATCAGCCAGCGGATCTTCATTGACCCACGAATACCACTCATATCGGGAAGTCGAATCATAATCATAATCCGTCCTCAAAATAATATCGGTTCCGGACTCAACCGTTCGGATCCGAGTAATACCGGTGTCGATAACCTCAGACGTCACATAAGTGGCTCCCGTCGGGTGATACCCGAGGGGAGCGAACTTCGGCTCTGGAGCATCATCCGCAGCATCGTCGTCGTCATCCGCCGTATTCATATCGCTGTTTAACGCATCCAAGGTATCTATGAGCGATTGGGCGGCCGCCTCACGCGCTTCAAGATCTTCCTGAGATCCAAATAAAGCTCGATTCGAATCGTTTCCGGTGAACAGATCGGGTTCAGCCGAAAAAGCCCAGCCTGGCAATGCCGATTGGGTAAGCAAAGCGATCGTCAGAGCGCACGAAATTCTTTTTACTTTGGCTACTGATTTGTACATCAATTCTCGCAACTACGGTTATTGATCAGACTATTAAAACAATGTTTTAATAATGTTTATGTATTCTTGTTAATTAGTATGTATTACAAAACAGCTTTGTTCAAGGGAGTATCGAAAAATAAATCATGCCTGACAGGGTCTGTTAGTTGAAAAAGGCTGAGTAGACCCGATGAGTTAATACGTTCAGCTCTGCCTGGTAGGCTCGATACCGATCCAGAATCGCCGCGCAGTCGGGGCGTTTTTCGAACCAGTCGAGCAGCATCGAGCCGGTGACTTCCACATGAAACTGAAGCCCGTACGCCGATCCGACACGAAACGCCTGGTTGGTCACGGTGTTATTCGTCGCAAGCAGCACGGCCCCGTCCGGCAAATCAAATGTGTCTTCATGCCACTGCAGCACTTGTATCGGCCGCTGTGGGAGCGGGGCAAAAACGGGGTCGACGGCAGCTTCCGCCGTGAGCGTGACGGGAGACCAGCCAACTTCCGGGGCGGGCGCTTTATAGATTTTTTTACCCAGCGCGGAAGCGATGAGTTGAGCGCCGAGACAAATCCCTAGCACCGGGATTTTTTGACCGATGAGACGCCGGATCAGCACTTTTTCATCTGCCAAAAAAGGATACTTGGATTCCTCATCCACATTCATCGGGCCGCCCATCACACAGACCGCCCGCACTCCGGACAAATCCTGCGGAATGGCGTCGCCCCGATACAGCTCGATGAACCTAACCGGAATCTCCCGGTCGATCAAATGGTCGTGAATCGTCCCCGCGCCCTCATGGGCGACGTGCTTCAGAACCCAGACTTCTTTGGCGTCGGCGGAACTATTTGGCGCAGCAGCCATCTTTGGATTCGCTCTCTCCCCCGTGGCCGCCATAACCGCCTTTGCCGCAAAACTTCCCAAGCAGAGACGACATTCCCGCGACAGAAACAAACGCAACCGCGTAATACCCCAGACCGATCACAAAAAGCTCAACAGGCTTTCCCTCCCAAATCACCCCCGAGAACATCACCGTACCGGCGATACCCACCGCGGCAAACAGGGCGACCGCCAGTCTCCGGCCAAAGCAGAACGCGTTGGCCATGCAAAACAGCGCGTGCAGCGCAAAACTCACCGCCAGACAATTCAAGATCGAAAGACCCATGATCTTGCCCGCCTCCGTTTTCATCGTCTCAGCGATGATTTCCGGCGTGATCCCCGTAAGCGCCATCCACTGCTTACCGAATGCCAAGTCCCCGTACCAGATCATACCGATGCCCCAAATCGTGAGCGCGCCCACGGCGATTTTCATCAATGCTTTGCCGGGGCAGGCCTTTTTTTCAGTCGAACAATGGGCGTCTTTCATAGTGTCTCCTTGGTTTTGTTTTGTATTTTTTAAAAAAACTATTTAGTCCGTGATGAGAACGGCATCACCCGCATGCATTTGGTCAAAAAGTTCAACAACGTCTTTATTGTACATCCGCACGCAGCCGTTGGACGCGGGACGCCCGATCAGCCCTTCGCTCGGCGTGCCATGAATATAGATGAACCGTTCTTTCGAATCGATCCCCCGACCGCGATTGACCCCCGGCTCCATCCCCTCCAGCCACAAGATGCGCGTCGTCACATCATCATAGGCCGCGCCCTTCAGCGTCCGATCGATCACCGCAAGCTTGCCGGTATTCACCCGTTCCTTAAAAATCGTGTACAGCGGTGCTCCCCCGCCAATCTTCTCCGCCACCCGATGCTTCCCCAGCGGCGTCTTCAAACTCCCCGACTTACTCCCCACCCCATACTTCGACGTCGACACCGGATATTCCTTAACAACCTTCCCGCCCCTAACCAAATAAAGCCTCTGCTCCCCCACCTTCACCACCACACTCACTTGGGAAGCAGCGCCATCGCCAGCGGGCAGACCAGTCCCCGATCGCGCACACCCCACCGCCGCGATTATGACTAAAGCCAGGATAAGCAGTTTTTTCATTGGGTTAAATTCGCCGGTCAGACCGGGTTCCGAGGCGCAGCGCCCGCGGCGAGTTTGTGCGCCGCCTCGGCGCACACTGTCTGAGCCGCAGCGCGCCTCGGAACCCGGTCTGACCGGCAGCACGAGACCCTCGACTCAAACAGGTTTATCTGACTTTGGACAACCACGCCGCGAGGTCCGCGCGGTCGCGTGCCGCCCAGCGGGCGTTGGCGCGGATGACTTCGATGGATTGCTGCACCGCGCGCTGCCCGCCCTGCACGGGATGTTTGCTGAAGAATTTTTCCACGTCTTTAGCGTGACTCTCGTCGCGGAAGCCCTGAGTCGAACCTTCGATGATACGCGTCATCATCCCGAGATTACCGCCGCTGAAGAAGGAGGTGACGGTTTTCCATTCATGCTTGATGAATTCCCACGCCTGTTCACGGCAGGCGGCATTGGACCCGAATCCGCCGAGCAGCACGTACCGGTCCTGAGAGCGCACACCGTCGGAGAGTGCAAATTTGAGAACTTGATCTGTCACCGATTTATCCCTAAACCGCGTAAGCGAACGCAAGACGCGGACCTTTTCTTCCTGCAGCGTTGATTTGGCAAAAATCCCCATCAGCTGCTCGAGGGTTTTGGCGTCCCCGTGCGACGCGGCCGTACCATAAACGGCGCCGCGCAGATTGGGATCCAGCGTTCCGCCTTTTACAAAAGCGCTAAGGCGCTTGACTGCCTGCTCAACCACCGGCTCATACCCGTAATGACCCAGTCGGCCGATGACCAATGCCCGAAGCATCACATTTAGGTGATTGTCCTTCGCCTTGGATTCCCACCCAAGCCGTTCATGAGTCCACGCCAGGAGTTCGCGCGACCAAATATTAAAGCGGTGCCGCGTGTCGCCATGCGCAACTTCCTCGGTCTGACCGAGAATACCGACAATGGTGCACCAGACGTTGTAATCCATTTCGCGCTCGCATCCGGAAAGAAGTTCCATGACTTGAGAGGTCTTCATCCGCCCGGCGCGCGCCAGGACAAACGCGTCATCCAAAAGTCCCAACGCGTCCTCCGGCTCAAAGTCCCCGTCCTTCAACCCTTGAGCCAACGGGCTGATCAAATTTTCAGAATAGGCCGTGCGGTAGAATCCACTCTGACCGGGATTGACCTTGATCCACCGGCCGGCGGGAGCCTCAACCTTCAAAGTCCCGGCCTTGGCCGTCAGAAGCGTCTCAAAACGCTTCGCGGATCCTTTGACTGAAGCGGTCACGGGCACCTGCCAGGAAGCGCCCTCCGCATCCTTGGAGCCGTCAAATAAAAATCGGCTCTGCGCCAATTTTAGCGTGCGCTTCGCGCCGTACTGCGCCGGAGCCGCTTCAACCGAAACGACCGGATAGCCGCCTTGCCGCGTGTAACTGGCCATGACGGCGCGGACGGGCTTGCCGCTCGCGTCTTCCAGCGCTTTCCAAAGATCCACGGTCTTCGCGTTCTTGTAGGCGTATTGCTTGAGATAATTCTTGAGCCCTTTGCGCAGCACCGGCTCGGTCAGATAATGCTCAAGCATCCGGTTGACCGAAGAGCCCTTGGCATACGTGATGTGATCGAAGATTTCGCGGATCTCAGCAGGGTCCTTCACGTCGATCTCGATCGCATGCGTGTTCTTAAGACTGTCATCCCGCAGCGCGGCCAGGTATTCCGTCGCCAAAAATTGAGTCCAGATCTTCCATTGGGGAAATTGCGCGTCCACGGCCTTGGGCCCCATGAAGGAAGCGAAGCCCTCGTTCAGCCATAGGTCCGTCCACCATTCCATGGTGACCAGATTACCGAACCACTGATGCGCGAGCTCATGATCAATGACTTCGGCGACGCGCTGCCGGGCCGCGACCGAGGAGTTCTTGGGATCAACCAGGAGTGCGGTCTCGCGGTAAGTCACCAGACCCCAATTTTCCATCGCGCCGGAAGAAAAGTCAGGCAGCGCCACCATGTCGAGCTTCGGCAGCGAGTAAGGGATGCCGAACCAGTCCGCAAAATACGGAAGGCAAAATTTAGCGACTTCAAGACCAAACCGGCCGTGCGGAGATTTGCCGGGCGTGGTCCAAACTCCGATGTCCACGCCGTTCTTGTCCTTAACAAAAATCCCTTCCAGATGCGCGACCACAAAGCACAGAAGATACGTCGACATGATCGGAGTCGCGTCATACGTGATTTCTTTTTTGCCGCCGGACGCGACGATCTGCTTGATGGGCATATTCGAAAGTGCCGTGAGTTCCTTCGGAACCCGCAGCGTCACCTTAAACGTTGCCTTCATATCGGGCTCGTCCCAGCATGGGAACGCGCGCCGCGCGTCCGTTGCCTCAAATTGCGTGGCCGCGCCCCAGGTCTTCTTGCCCAGGTAATCATACGAGGTGCGGTAGAAGCCGTGCATCTGGTCGTTGAGAATGCCCGTAAATTCAAGCTCCAGCGTCCCCGTCTCCTGCGGCGTGAAGCTGCGCGCGAATTCGATCGTCACCGTCTCCATCTTGGCGTCAAAGCGCACGGCCTTGGACCCGATCCGAACCCCCTCCACTGTCATCAATGCCGCGTGCTGTATCTCAAGCTCTGCCGCATGCAGAGTGATGCTCGTGAAACTCTTGGCCGCTTTGATCCAGATCGAAGCGCGCCCTTCAAACTTAAATTTGGCGAGATCCGGTTCGATCCAGAGGTCATAACTCTGCGGAAGGACGTTGCGGTCGAGGCGGTAAGGATTCGCTGCTTTTCTGGAGCTTTTCAGGACTTTGGAGGATTGTTTAGGCATTTGCGGCGCGGCTCCTAGATTTGCGGATCGCGGTGATCACAATATCGGCTAAGGCACAAAAAAGAATTCCAGCGGCGGAAACTCGCATGGGCGCAGACCAAATGCCGGCATTCATCTCCCAGGCTTCCCTGAGGTAGGTCACGAGGATCAAAACCACGGTCCAAAGGATCAACTTATATTCCTGGCTGCGCCAATAACGCTCCCAGGCAAACGGCCACTTCTCACCCTGGGCATAGGCCGTAAACCGCGTCCATAGCGGGGGTGTAACGGCTCGATAACGGCGATAATCGTCCCCAAACTTGTCGGTCAGCATCCGTTCTTCCTTGCGCATGGTATCGACATAGACTGCCAAAAAAATAAAAATAAAAAGCACCCCCCACCAGTGCGAATTAAGGATCACGGTGAACCCGATCAGCATCAGCAGCGTCCCGGCATAAAGGGGGTGACGGACGAACGCATAGGGGCCGGAAGTTGTGAGCTTGTCCATTTTGATCGCATAACCGTTCGCCCAGCTGCGGATGAGGAGGCCTGCGGCCACGATGCAGCAGCCGTACAGCAAGGACCGCTCGGTGGCCCTCAGCGTCCACAGGGCCCATATGCCGGCAGGATAAAGGACGGCAAAGCGAAGTTTAAAAATGCGCTTGAAGCGCTCAGTGAGTGTTTTTTGAAGGCTCATAATCGGGTTATTATAAGACAGATTGAGCTTCAAGTCCTTAAATTAACTGATGTTCTGCTGGGATATTTACATTCACGGCGGTTCATGGTGGCGGAACGGATGCCGTCATTTAGCGGTTCATTCTCGTTTTGATTTTTGCTAGAATCTCGCATCGGGAATGATACCGAATCATTCCCCATCATCTGCCAACAAGGAGGTTTTAGTGGGTCTCATTATCAGCTTAATCACGGTTGTTCTTTACGTTGTTGCCTTGCTTCAGATCGTCAAAAGCGCTGCCAGCACCGGCAAGAAAGTGCTCTGGGCCATTGTCGTTCTGTTGTTCCCCATCATCGGTGCCGTGATTTATCTCGTGATCGGCAGCAAGAAGTAAGTCGCTCTTAATTAAAACGGCGGGGAGCCTGATGGCTCCCCGCCGTTTTTTATTTTAAGCCGTTCTAAGTTTACTGAGCTTTTTTGGTCAGTGAACCAAAAAGATCCGCAACACCCTTGACCGCCTCATCGGCACTCTTGGTCAG
>JAGOUK010000080.1 GCA_018061225.1 Candidatus Omnitrophota bacterium
TTTTTTCTGATCGCGCTGCTGGACATAGGCTTTGATGTGCGGGGCCATTTCGGAATCCGTCACGAACTGCCAGCCCCCGGCGATTTCTTTGAGGATAAAACCGCTGCTCGAATTGATATAGGAGTCACGCAGCTCCTCAAAGGCCTGCCGGATATCGGCGGCAGCGGATCCGGTGACTTCTTTGACCTGATCGATCGTCAGCGGCTTGTCACAAACAAACACAAGCGCCTGTATCACCCGGCGCAGCAATTCTGGGTTCATGGGGTTTCTCCATTTTTCGGTTCCTCTTCGGGAGGAGCGGCTAATTCCAATTCTTCCTGACGCCGGTTCGGCGTGCGAATGATCTTGATGTCATCAAATAAAACATCCTGCGCGAACAAAACTTCCTTCATGCGGATGAGCTCCAGCAAAGCCAAAAACACCGTGATCGCCTCGAGACGGTTGGCTGCTTTGGAAAAAAGTTGAGTGAACCGGACTTCCTGTCCGTCGTTCTTGAGCTTCCCTAAGATCTCCTGCACCTTTTCCGCGACCGTGTATTCATCACGAATGATCTGATGAAACACTTCCTTGGGCATGTGCTGAAGCACCTTGCCAAAAGCCGTGATCAAATCGAACAAAGTTCCTTCCAAAAATGGTGAGTCCGAGGCGTCGATCTCAATGTCCGGCGCCGTGCGCCCGTAGGAATCCATGCGGGAAGTTTCCATCTTGCGCAATTCCTGCGCCGCGTCTTTATAACGCATGTACTCGAGCAGCTTCGCGACCAGTTCTGCGCGAGGATCCTGCTCTTCCGGCGGCGCCTCCGCGGGGACTTCATCGGGGGGCAGCAGCATCTTGGATTTGATCCGCATCAGCATGGATGCCATGACCAGGAATTCGCCGGCCACATCAAGACTGAGACTCTGCATCAGATTGAGATATTGAAGATACTGCTCGGTCACCACCGTGATCGGAATATCGTGAATATCCAATTCATTTTTCTGGATTAGATAGAGCAGAAGATCCAGCGGGCCTTCAAAGATTTGGAGCTTAACTTTGTATGTCATTACGCCTCTTGGTAGTGCAAACCGACGGCGCGTCGGACAGCTTCAAAGGTCGGCTGGGACGCGGCTCTCGCCTTCTCGGCGCCCTGGGCCAGAATCTTGGTCAGGCGTTCAGGGCTTGCCATTAGCTCCTCGCGTTTCGCGCGGAACGGCTCAAAATGACGCCAGATCAATTCCCCAAGCTCCTGTTTCACGTCGCTGTAGCGAAGCCCCGGAGACAAAAATCTTTCTTTAAGAGCAGCCCGTGCGGGCTCATCCAAAAATGCCGCGTAAATAGCGTACAGAGGCATCTCTGAAGGGTCTTTGGCCTCACCGATGGGGCGGGAGTCGGTCTTGATGGACATCACTTTTTTTTGCAGCGCCTCACGTGTGCAGAAGATATCGATCGTGTTCTGGTACGATTTGGACATTTTGCGCCCATCGACCCCCGGAAGCAGGCCGGTCTCTTTGAGGATATCGGGCTCTGGAACGCGGAATATTGTACCGTAGGCGTGGTTGAATTTCTCGGCGATATCCTGAGCAACTTCCAAATGTTGTTTTTGATCCTGGCCCACGGGGATCCGGTCCGCCTGCAACATCAGGATATCAGCCGCCATCAACACCGGGTACGCGAAGAGACCGTGGCTGGGAACGAGCCCCTGAGCCACCTTGTCCTTGTAGGAATGGCATCGCTCCAAGAGCCCCATACCGGTGATATTCGAAAGTATCCAGGCGAGCTCAGTGACCTGAGGCACATCCGATTGCACCCAAAAAGTGCAGCGATCCGGGTCCAGGCCCAGCGCCAAAAAATCAGCGGCCGCCTCCAGGGTCTTGGCGCGTAATTCAGCGCCGTCGCGTTGGCTGGTTAGCGCGTGATAGTTGACGATGAAGCAATAGAGGTCATGATCATGCTGATAGCTGATCATGCGCCGCATCATTCCAAAATAGTTACCGAGATGTAATTGGCCGGAAGGCTGAATGCCGGAGAGGATTCGCATGAGTGTGCCGAAAAACCCCGCTTACTTGGTTAAACCGCAGACCAGGATACAAGCTGCCCGGTCATAAAGGACTGTTTGATTTGACAGCAGACTCGGGCGAAGCAGAATCAATTCTTGAGCGTTTGGGCTTTGAGCTCAACCTCAATCACCCGGATCTCATCGCCCGGCTGGAATTCACTAAAATTGTCCACGCTGATACCGCATTCAATGCCCTCAGTGACTTCGCGCGCGTCGTTCTTAAAGCGCTTAAGCCCGGAGACCTTTCCCTCGTGGACTTTGACGCCCTTGCGCATGATCCTACAGGAGGCGTTACGAATAATCTTACCCTTGGTAACGATGGAGCCGGCAACCACGCCTGAACGCGATAGCTTAAACACCTGACGGACCTCGGCTGAGCCGATATGAACTTCGCGCTTTTCGGGCTCCAAGAGTCCTTCGAGCGCCTTCTCAACCGCGGCCTTGGCTTCATAAATGATTTGATAGAGACGGACATCCACCTCTTCGCGCTTTGCGGTCTCTTCAGCATCAGCGGAAATATCCACGTGGAAACCAACGATGACCGCGTTGGAAGCCGCGGCAAGCATGACATCCGAGTGCGAGACGTTGCCGGTTCCCGTGTGAATCACCTGGAGCTTGATCTTGTTTGACGGGATTTGCCCCATCACAACCTTGAGGGCTTCGACTGATCCTTGCACGTCTGCTTTAAGGATGAGCTTCAAAGTCTGAAGCTTACCAGCTTTTATTTCCGCGTAAAGCGCGTCCAAAGTGATATGTGAGAGTCCGGAAAGATTACGGCTGCGGTCACGATCTTGGCGCTCATTGATCCACTCACGCGCCTTGACCTCGTCCTTAACCACATAGAACACCTCACCGGCCAGCGGCACGCCCGAAAGACCGAGCACACGCACCGGAGATGAGGGAGGGGCCAGGGGCACGCGGCGGCCGTGCTCGTTCATGATCGCGCGGATCTTGCCGTAGTGGCTTCCGCAGACGACGGTGTCGCCGGTCTTCAAAGTGCCGTCCTGAACCAAGAAAGTTGCCACAGGGCCTGAGCCGCGTGATAATTCCGCTTCGACAACGGTCCCGCGGGCAGGCGCGGTGGGATCGGCCTTGAGCTCCAGAAGCTCGGCTTCCAAAAGCAGCATTTCTAACAATTGATCAATTCCCTGCCCCGTCTTGGCGGAGACCGGAACTGTGATCGTCTGACCGCCCCAATCTTCGGACGCCAACCCATGTTCTGCCAGGTCTTTCTTGACGCGGTCGACATTGGCGCTGGGCAGGTCGCACTTGTTGATGGCCACGACAACGGTTGCCTCAGCGGCTAGTGCGTGATCAATAGCCTCTTTGGTCTGAGGCTGGATGCTGGCGTCGGCGGCGATCACAAGCACCACAATATCCGTGCAGCGGGCACCGCGGGCACGCATGGCTGTGAAGGCTTCGTGACCCGGGGTATCCAAAAATGTGACATTGCCCTTTTCGGTGGAAACTTCATACGCGCCGATATGCTGAGTGATGCCGCCGGATTCTGAGTCGGCAACTTTGGTCTTGCGGATCGCGTCCAAAAGAGATGTTTTGCCATGGTCAACGTGACCCATGAAAGTGACGATCGGAGCTCGGTGCACCAATTTGGCCGGGTCAGCTGTCACATGGTGAAACTCTGTTAGATTTTCTTCCAGCTGATGAGGCGCGGCGAGCTCGCATCCAAATTCCTTGGCGATCTTAGCCGCGGATTCAAACGGCAAAAGCTGGTTGAGCGTTGCCATCGTACCCATCTTGATCATACGAGCAATCATGTCAGTGGGCTTTTGCTCAACGGCGGCGGCCAGATCCCGCACGGTCACCGGAGTTGCGAGTTCGATCTTTTTGAGTCCGGGCACTACCGCCGCTTGAGCGGGAGGAGCGGCCGGAGCCTGGGCCGCCGCGGGTGTTGTTGCCGCGGGCCGCTGCTGATACGCCGGCGCCACAGGTGCCGCGGGACGGGCCTGCGGCTGCTGCGGTGCGGGTGTGACGGGCCGTGAGTGAACCTGGGGCGCTGCCGGACGAGGCTGCTGATACACGGGTGCTGCCGGACGTGCGGGCGCGGCAGGCGGAGCCTGAACAACAGGCCGCTGCGGCTGCACCGGAGTCTGCACGATCGGGCGCGGTTGCACCACAGGCGGAACGGGCTTAGCCGCGGGCGCCTGAGGGGCGGAAACTTTTTGCACGGGAGCGGCGGGCGGAACGGGCGTGGTGGGCGCAGGCGCCGCTGCCGGCTTTACTGCCGGAGTGGACTCAGCCGAAATGGCCTTCGCTTCGACAGCTACTGCTGTCCCAGCCTTAGGCTTACGAGCACTTGTTTTCTTGATTACTTTTTCCGCCGTTTCAGCGGTCGCTTTGAGGGATTTGGCCGCGGATTTTTTAACGGCCGTATCTTTAACGGAAGCCTTTTTTTCGGCGGGTGCTTTTTTGGGCGCCGCTACTTTTGTGGCTTTCGCAGCTTTGGGTGTCTTGGGTGCTTTGGCATCTTTTTCCGTCATAGGTATCACTCGCCTTGAACGCTCTCACTGGAGCGCTCCCTGGTTTTGGGCTCGCGCGACAAAAGATTTGACTTCACGGACGCCTCAAGCTCCCGCTCGGCGGCCGCGCGGGCGGCTTCTTCGGCGCTTTCGGGCGATTCTTGCGAGGCGGCCTGAGCGGCCTCGATAATCTTGTCCGCGGTTTTCTCGCCAATCCCCTCGATCTCAAGCAGCTGCTCACGAGTCATGGCCTTGAGCGCGGCGACGGTCTTGATGCCTGCGGCATCCAATGATTCTTTAACTTTGGCGCTGAGCGCTTCCATATCAGCGACAGATGCTTCGCCCAAGCTCGCGCTGAGCTTCAGCGCGGCCGCTTCGACGTTCTCCGCTTTGGACTTGATATCAATATTCCAGCCTGAGAGTTTGGATGCGAGGCGAACGTTCTGGCCATTTTTACCGATAGCAAGCGAGAGCTGCTCATCGTCAACCACCACCGTGACACGCTTCTCTTCCTGGCTCTCTACCTGTATCAGCAGGCATTCCGCGGGGCTTAACGCCGCCCGGACGAATTCGCTCACATTGTCGCTCCAACGGACGATGTCGATTTTTTCGCCCTGAAGCTCCCGTACGATATTTTTAACACGCTGGCCGCGCATACCGACACAGGCGCCGACGCAATCCACTTTTTCATCCTTGGACCAGACGGCAATCTTGGCGCGATCCCCTGCTTCTCTGGAAACGCTTTTGATCTCGACGATTCCATCGAGCACTTCAGGGACTTCCAACTCAAACAGGCGTTTCACGAGACCCGGATGACTGCGTGAGACGATGATCTGAGGTCCTTTAAGGCTTTTTGAAACTTCAGTGACAAATACGCGGATGCGGTCGCCCTGGCGGTAAATGTCTCTCGGGGATTGTTCGCGCTTCGGCAGGATCGCTTCCGCCTTGCCGAGATCGATGATCACCGTCCCCTTGTCGTAACGGTACACGGTTCCGTTGATCACATGGTTGACCTTGGGCTCAAATTCGTCGTAGATCACATCCCGCTCGGCGTCGCGAATCTTCTGAATGATCACTTGTTTGGCCGTTTGCGCGGCGATGCGGCCGAATTCAGTGGATTTGAGTTTCTTACCCTCAGAACTGACGTCGATTTCACCCGTCAAAGGATCGATCTTGGCGGTCACTTCAACTTCGGTATTGTGGAGAATTTTTTTGGCGGCAGTGGCCAGAGCCGACTCGATAGCCTCGATGAGAACGGTGCGGGAGACGCCTTTTTCGCGTTCGATGTGTTCAAGGACTGCGATGAGTTCAAGATTGGATGCCATGTCAGTTCTTTTCCTTTGAAAAAATTATTTCCTGCTTCGCCTGAAGAACCTGGCCGTAAGACAGGTTTAGTTCTTGCTCTCCCGATTTGAGCGTGAGACCGTCCTGGTCTGCCCGCTCCAACCGGCCCGTAAACTCCCGAGCCGTGCCGTCCGCGTCCTGATACCGCATCTTGATCAGCCGGCCTGAAACCCTCGAAAAATCCTTGGGTGTCACGAGCGGCCGATCGACACCCGGACTCGAAATCTCAACAAGGTATGGCCCCGTAAAAAGATCCGCAAGCTCCAGGTGCTGCGACAGCGCCCGATTCCAACGTCCGCATTCGTCCAGGGTGATCTGACCGGATTTGCGGTCTAGAAGGATTTCGACAAAATTTCTTTTGCCGTACCCGCGAACGGTAACCCCCGCCAGCTCATAGTTTTCTTCAAAACCGGGCTGGGCGGCGAACCATTCGGCGATCCGTACGTCTACATCAGAGCTCATAATCGGCACCACGTTAAGGGAATAAAAAAAGTGGGCTAAAAAACCCACTTGAGCATCCCTCTCGGGATGGTTATTTATA
>JAGOUK010000081.1 GCA_018061225.1 Candidatus Omnitrophota bacterium
ATGTTGAACGGCACTCCGAGAAAAGCATCCGCGCTGCGCTGATAAAGCTGGCAAGAAACTTTGCCGTTCTGGACATAAAATTGAAAAATCGTATGGCACGGCGGCAGCGCCATGCTTTTTACCTCACAAGGGTTCCACGCGCTCACGATGAGGCGGCGCGAGTCGGGGTTGCGCTTGATCTCCTCGACCACGTCGCGGATCTGATCCACACCGCCGAAGTTGCGCCACTGTTTGGAGTAGATCGGCCCGAGGTCGCCGTTGGCATCGGCCCATTCATTCCAGATGGTGACGCCGTTGTCCTGAAGGTATTTGATATTGGTGTCGCCCTGAAGGAACCAAAGCAGTTCGTGGATGATGGACTTGAGATGGATTTTTTTGGTCGTAACGACGGGGAAACCCTGGGCGAGGTCAAAGCGCATCTGATAACCGAAGGCGCTGATGGTGCCGGTGCCGGTGCGGTCGGACTTGGTCAGCCCTTTGTCCAAAATATGTCGAAGCAAATCATGGTATTGACGCATCGGCTCATTCTAACACGGGCGACGGAAATTTTAAGCCGAGCGTTCGGACATGCGGGCGGCCGTGGCGGCCGCGCGGACGATATCGGCCAGCGGGACGCGCACGAGCGGGGGGAGTGCCAACCGGACGAGGAGCGAAAGGTCCAAATCACCGTTCAGCAGCCTTTGCACATCCGCCAGTTGAATGTCCCGGAAGTTCGAGCGACGCTTGAAGAATTCGAGGAGGCGTTCCGGTGAAGGATCGGGGGTTGAAAGGAAAAATGCCGCGTCGAACCAGATCTCGAATGCGGGCAGACTGACCTCTGCCGAAACGTCTTCAGAGCGGACGAAGGGTTGGACCGGCAGCGAGCGTTTCGGTTTGGCAGCATCCAACGCCGGAGGCAATCCAATGTGCGTGAACACAACCCCGTCGTACCGTTCCTGAACAGATGCGGGCTCATCGCCGATGAACAGCCCGTCAGCCTTGTCCCCGGCCAACCGGAAGAATCGCTCGCGCTCGGCCTGGGAACCGGTAACACGGACGATCGCGTTGCCGCCGACACGAGTTTGCGCGCGGCGGGCGGCCGCAACCATCATCGGGATCATGGCGGAGTATGCGCGGTTAGAAAGCCCGTTGAACATCGTGAGATCGAGAACGGCGCCGTGGAGACGCGAAGAGTCCTTAGCCGGGTGAAGGGTCTCATCAACATCGCGCCTCGCCTTGACAACAGCCTCAGTGGTCATCGCCGGAGTCGACGGTTGAACCGCCCGGCGGCTCACACCCGAGTGCGAAGCTTCTGCAGGACCGAAGACCGAATTGTGAGTGCTCATACGTGCGGCGGCGGACCGTGTCTGAAGCGTCAGGAGCGGGCGGGCCGCGGTCGGTGCGCCGGAGACGGGATTTCTCAAATATAATCTAGGACCATGATGTGTCCGGCGTTTTTCCAAAATGATTGTGGCAGGTATTGATCCGCCCGCCAAAACAGGAATACCCGCCGCATCAACAGCAAAGGGTTGCGTCCCTTCATTTCTTCCCGCAGGAATCCCCTCGAAGAACGATCTGTTCGGACTTGCCAGCCCGCGTCTGATGGTTATAACTTCTCCGGGCGTCCACGAAGAGCGGCCTTCTCCTGAACGGCTTGCTCCGCTTGCGGCGATCGGCTCGATCGAACCCGCCGGGCTCGCACTGCTACCCAAAACGCGTCCGGGGTTCGCCGCCGGAACATCCGGCGATAACAAGTATCGTGCGGCATATTGCCTGCCAAGAACCGCGCCTTGCACCGACATCCTGGCCGCGGCGGGAGATCCCCGATCCGTTTTGAACCCATTTTCGTAACCTCGGCCGTAGATCTTTTTTAGGCGATCGTTGACGGTCGAGCGATGGGCCGGATCCGAGAGCAAATAAAGCACAAACCCGCCCGCCCCCGCTCCCATGGGCTTAACGCCTATGACCAACCCTTCCGCGATCAGCTCTTCGATGGCCTGTTCCGTCTTGGGCGTGACATAGTCGGGCGCGATCGCTTGAAACTGGAGACGCTGACGGTTGATGTAGTGAGCGACCTCTTCGAGTGTGATCGGGTCATAGCCGTCAAACAAGTCCGCGAACTCCCTCGCATCCGCGAGAGCGGCATCCATTTGCGCCATATATCGGACGTCCCCGTTGAGGTATCCTTCCAGAACGTCCCTCAGGGTCGTATCAGAATCGTGCTGGCCCTCAAAATAAAGAACCCCGTTCTCATCCAGAATATCCATCAGCTCTTTTGCTCTGGCTCTGCGCCTCTCCTGACCCTGCGCATCCAACCGGGACATCGCTTCCGCCGTGAACCGATTACGAATGTCATGGTAGGGCTCACCCGCCGGAACCTCAAGAATTCGCACGCCGGGTTCATTGATCCCGTCCTGAAACCCGCCGAGCTGGCCCAGATAATTCTCGGTGAGCACACCCAAGAACGCGTAGTTCGCGTCCGTCAAACGGTCTTCCTCCCCTCTCCCCCGATACATCGCCGTCAGCGCTTGCATCAGAGTTGACGCGAGCTTGATACTTCCGCTCATGCTCGACTTGAGAGGGATATGAGTATCGATTCTCACATGAAGTACGCGCCCGTCTCCGATCATCTGCGCCGGGGTCTGCCCGATCATTCTGGAAAAAAGACTGACCACCCCAAAAGGGTATAGAACAAAGCGGTCATCCTCCGAATGAGGGATTTTGTTAGGATCCTTATCCGCAGGAGCCGCCGCTTCCAGAGGATAAACGTGAGTCATAGTCCGCAGTCTTTTGTAGGCGATGCCGTCAGACCCCTTTCGTCCGATATCATAATAGTTGAGTTCCACGCGGATCGTGGCCGGGGAAATATCTGATTTTTTTCCGGATAACGCGCGAAACAGATTTAAAACGCGTTGACGCAAGCTCGTATTAGGCCGGTTATCGATCGCGATCTCGAATGCGGGCGTTTCTCTGCCGTCATAGTCCTTGAATCTCACCGGTACGTTGATAACGATCTGGCCGTCCAGCGGTGAGTTTCTCGGAGCCAGATCACTGGCGTTCCCGTGTGTCAGGTCTACGCGCGCGGTCCCTTGCCTTCTAAAGGTTTTGCCGCGAACCATCCTGGAGCGTTGCGGCAGCAGGGGTCTCAGGTGTCCTGCGGCAGCTGTGATCTGATGTTCGGCTTGCTCACTTTGCATTTTTTTCCACATGCCATCGGCATCTTCGGCCTTTTCAAGCGCCCACCACGTCGGCGGAAGGTTGAGGTAGTTTTTGTCCCTGTCGTGAAGGTGAAACCGGAACATTTGAGCACGCATCCTCACCCGGGGAGAGGTCGTCCTGAGATCGATCAAGTTGCTAAGAGCGGCGTCCAAAGCCAGGAGGTATTGATTGGAATATCCGGCGACCAGGCTTCTGAGCGAAACAACCCCGTCCAATTTGAGTGCATCCAATGTGGTCGGCACGGTGTTCACCTGGGCATCGACATCTGTTTTAAGAAGGCCCATAGTCACCTGAAAGTTGCCGCCCAGATCGGGCGATTGCCAAATAACCCCGTGTTCCTGCGGATGGGCGCCCAAAGCCTTGCCAAAATCCGCCGTCCTTGGGATATAAACATACGTTCCGGTGTAGGTAACCGCCCTTCCCACTGGCCAGGCATGGACCCGGGTCCTGGCCTCATACAGGCCTTGACCCTCATCGACGGGCACCAGGTCGGCGCGGGCCCAAGTCCAATCCGTGTCCTTGGTCCCGAACCCATATCGGAGATACAGCTGCCCGCGGGCCGCCTGCTGCCGAGTCATTTGAATGCGGGCGCTCACAAGTGTTGTATTGACACGTCCGTTCTTCCCCTCTTCCATCTCAGAATCGATATTGGGCGTGCTTTCTTCAAAGCCGGGCGGCGACGCCATTCGGGCGGCAGCGGGCTCATCAACATTTAAGTCATTCCCGGATACATTCCGAACGGGCAGTCCGAATGAGGATCCGGTCAACTCCCTTGCGATCACGGCAAGTCGGGATCCTGACTCTGCCGCAGGCCGAAGATTGAGGGTGGACGCAAAACTTCCGGATCCGGGCGCATCGGCCCGGGATCCGACGGCTTGAGACAAAAGAAGCCGCTCATACCGGGCAAGATCCGTGGGATGAGTCACGCGAGGGATTATGGAAACAAACGACATATTATGTTCACGTAATATTTTTTTGAGATTCGGCGCGTGATATCCTCCGCTCACCAAAATCGCCTCCCGCTCGCCGTTGGATTGCATCCGCGCGAGGAGGTTCCGCACAAATACCTCATCGCGTTCCAGCGTCAGATCATAAAACAGGTGTGCTGATTTGAGAATGTGTTCTAGATCGGATCGCAGGTAGAGAATCCTCTCCGCCCCAACGCCCGTCTCAATGAGCAAACGATTCGCCCTGCCGGTCAAAGTCTCCAAATTCCATTCGACTTCTCCAAACGGCTGAAGCTTTTGTTCGTCGGTCGGTGAGAACGAGAGCAGCACCAAAGATCTAAATGCTTCCGCGGCAGCGGCAATTTTGATCAGGTTCTGTTCGTCGGGCTGGGCAAGCTGGGTGTATAGATCCGATTCAAATTGATGGATAGCTTCTAATGCTTTTGTTCCGTCGAGAGACGACGCGGCTTTTAAATATCGAAGATATGCGGCCAGATGCGGGTAATGCCTGCGAAACACCGCGCGATCGGAAGCAGAGGTCGTCTCGAATGCCCGCGCGGCATCCGCAAGCTCTGCCGGATGAGACGAATCGATGCCGGACAATGTCTGAACGAGCGCCGCATGCGATGTATTATCGGCGGCCGCAAGGCGCATCTGCTCGGCCACGCGCTCAAGACTCAATGACTTTTCGCGCTGCAGCATCGAGTTCAAGGCCGATGCCCTGATCGGCATTTGAGAACGCATGCCTTGCTCGCGGGCAAGACGCTCCAACACCGTAAGGTACGCGGCTGGCGTCATTTTCTGGTGATTAAAGGCGCTCCTAGCGGCGTCTAATTTGAGAAGCTGCGGGTTATAGATTTGCTGTTTAAGAAATTGTATCGTCACGTCGACCTGGTCCAAATAAGTCAACAGCGGCTGTCGATCCGACGAGACGGCGCGGTAAGCTTCCAGGGCGCGGTCATACAGCGCGGGATCTTCCACGCCCCAAATTCCAAACTCGTGACTGGATGTCAGCTGGGCATATTCAACCCCTTGCAGCAGCCCCTTGCGCACCAAGCGCCCGGCGATCGCCTGCCTTGTTTGAGGGTCTGAAGCCTTCTTAAGAAAGTCCAGCGAATCATTCCCCGTCCCGGCCTCCAGATAGACGGTTTTGACTGTCTGATGGCCTAGGATTTCCTCAATCGCTTTAGCGGTATTAAACTGCGCGGATTCGTTGGTGTGGGCATCTTGAATCAGGATGATGCGGGCGGCGCCCGGACTCTCAAATTGCTCTTCGATAACAGCGATGGCGGGGTTGTTGCGAATGCGGGTCAGCAGAGGGTCCAACGAAGAAGATTGTGAGACCGGCAATCCGCCCGCAACGGAGGTGCTTTGAGCAGGGCTTAACGGCATCGCAAAAGCAGGCAATTCCAAACATAGCGCCGCCGCGAGGATTCCGGCGATGCTTTTAAAAATGATGCGGCGGATGCTTTTTACAGTCATTATTCTTCTTATTAAAAGGGGACCAAAACAAATTCAAAAAAACAACTCCATGTCATCGGAATTGATTGATCGCTTCTTGGAGAATGCTTAAACGGCGATACTCGCGCGCCGAACCATCTCTCTTTGATATTGCACCCAATCACTCAAGCTCAGTCTGGTGTACGCCGCCACTTGTTTGAGCGTGTATGCGACAACACCCTTCACGCGTTGGAACAAATCATCCACGTCCGTAAATGATTTGGGGTCATAGAAGATCCGCTTGAGCTTCATCCAAACATCAGGCGATGAGAATGATGCGGCGGCGGCGAATCTAGCCGCAGCGGCTTCCGTCCGCATGGTGGATGTGCCGGGTAAGATGGCTGCAATAAAACCAAATGAGTCAAACAAGTATTTTTCCCAAGCATGCTCAATACCGGGGCGGGCTTGCGCCAGCAGCGTATGCGGACCTTGAGTGGCAATCCGCTCAAAACCGGGCTCCGGCTCGTAATCCTTCTGATCCGGTTTGACATACCAATTGATCACCATGCCATTGGGGATGCGATTATCTGGGCCAATAATTTTATATCTCGAATACTGCGGCTTCTTCAAGAGGCTTTCTAGCCAGGCGCGGTTAGCCACGCTCAGCCCTTCGACGTCCAAATAAGGTTCAATGATACGCCGGTTTCTGCGGGCGCCTTCATAAACCGCGGATAGCCGCCTGAGCATGTCCACGACATAACTTCTCACCTGACTTTGACTGAGATTGACCCGCTGCTTTCCCG
>JAGOUK010000082.1 GCA_018061225.1 Candidatus Omnitrophota bacterium
CTCAAGGCCAAGATCGACACGGCCTTCGGCGGTTACGATGAGTTCCGCAAACAGTTCGTCGCGGCGGCCATGGGTCAGTTTGGCAGCGGCTGGGCTTGGCTGGTCTCCGACGGCGGCACACTCAAGATCACCAAGACCCCCAACGCGGAGACGCCGCTCACCGGCAGTCAGAAACCCCTGCTCACGCTCGATGTTTGGGAACATGCCTACTACCTCGACTACCAGAATCGCCGTCAGGCCTATGCCGAAGCTGTCGTGGACAAGCTCCTCAACTGGGACTTCGCAGAAAAAAATCTCACGGCGTAATGCGGACACAAGCATCGCTGTCCCTTAAGTCCCTGGTTCTCATCAGCATGGCCGCGTCGATTTTTATCGGCGGGACGGCTATCCATCCCGCAATATCGGAGGCGGCTCAAAAAGGCGCTTCCAACCGCGCCCCGAAGCTTTATGAACCGCACGAAACGGTCACGCTTCGAAGCGACGGGGCGGGGGTGCCGTTCCGATGGGGCGCCAGCGGATTGCGCGGAGATGCGCATTTGCATGATGAGTTCAGGGTCTTCAAGGGGAATCAAGCCTACGCGGACTCAATGATATTCGATGAGCAGGTACCAGCGGGCAAGGGGTCCATTGAAGTGCCGGCGACGGTGTTCGCGGAGCCGGGCGTTTATTGTTGGACGGTTCGCCAAATCGGATCCAGGGATAAATCACGGAAGGCTTTTTCGGTCTTTAAAGTTCATGGGAGCTAATATGAAAACTCTTTTAGCCGTCGATAAAGTCAAAGATATTCCTAAGACATACAAGAACACTCCGATTGGCCGCCTCTTTGAGTATCATAATCTCGGCCGCCCGTATGAAGTTTATACGCAGGCCCAGATGTTGGTCGGGATGTGCATGGATAACCGCAAGCATCTACGGATGCCGGATAACTTTGCCTTCATCATCCGGACCGCAGGCGCCAATCTTCGTTACGGCGAATTCAAGGTTTCTTACGCCATTGGTGTGGGCGGCGCGGCGCATATCGCGCTGATCGGTCACACGCAATGCGGCATGGTGGGCGTTGCCACGCGCAAGAAGGCTTTTGTGGAAGGTCTGATGAAACGCGCGGGCTGGGAGCGGGAGCAGGCGGAAGAGCATTTTTCGACGTTCTGCATGATGCATGATATCGGCGACGTGCAGACCTTCATCCTGAGCGAGGTTTACCGGCTCCGGATGAAATACCCCAAGATCAAGATCGCGCCGATGATCTATCGCGTTGAAGACAACCGTTTGTACCTTATCCGAGAAAAATAGAGGGAGCCGTTATGACTCTAGGAAAAATGAAAACTTTGTCAGCCGCTCTTTTATTGGCAGCGGTTTGCGGGTGGGGTGCTTCCGCGGATGCTCAGGAAATGTACGCGCAGCCGGCGCGGGCTGAGCTTCCATCCGGCCTCGAAATCGGCGCCGAGATGTATTACTACAAGTATGAAGAACCGAATTTTGCCGAACTCGAAGGACTTTTTTATGGTCTGAGCACCAATTACACCTTCCGAAACTTCACGATTCCGCTGATGGTGCGCGGCGAGGCCGATCTGGCCTGGGGCGTGCTGGATTATTCGTCCAACGGAACCGGCACCGCGGACAGCAATGACAACTTTGTCGTCGAGCCGCGTCTTCTGGTTGGGTACGACCTCGCGGCCTGGGGCGGAACGGTTACACCCTTCTTCGGTGTCGGCTACCGCTACCTGGAGAACAACATGGGCGGGACGATTTCGACCACTGGTGCCGGCGGCTATGATCGGATCTCCCAGTATGTTTACAGCCCCGTCGGCTTCGAATGGTTCATGCCGCTGCAAGGGGAGTGGACGGGCGTGTACGCGCTCGAGTTTGATATTTTTTGGGACGGCACGCAGAAGAGCGAGCTCAGCGATGTGGCCGTGGGCTTGAGCGATCTGACGAATGATCAGAACGACGGCTTCGGTTTTCGCTCGTCGCTGCGATTTGCGGGTCAGGCTCTTGGCTACTCGATCGAGATCGAACCGTTTTTCCGTTATTGGCTGGTGCGGGATTCGGATGTTTCACCGATCCGCTACCAGGGCGTCGCGGTTGGTTACGGTCTTGAACCCGAGAATCAGACCTTTGAAGCCGGCGCCAAGATCCTCCTCAAGTATTAAGCACCCCCTGAATCCATTTTTTTGCACGGCTTGGCCGGTTCTTATCATACTGGCGGGTCCGGCGGCCGCGGGCGATGCCTTTGCCATGGGCGGTGATCCGACTTCGAAGCCCATATCTGAATTCTCAACACCCATTTCGCGTGAATGGAGCGGCGGCGTTAGCGCCATGCTGGCGGGTTCCTGGCGCGCGAGCGCCGGCGATACAATCTATTTGGGATCTCTGGACCCTGTCACGGGCGAGGGACTCTGTGAGATTCGAACCGCCGGGTCCAAAGTCTATCGGCACACCTACCGGATCCGTTCCGCGGACGAAGCGGTGAGAACGGCCGTGATCGAGATCCTCTTTGAGGAGTCCTACACGCCTCCCGCGATGCAGCAATGGACGTTGTCGGCCGACGGCGGGACGGCGCAAAGGCGTCTTTTGGGAGGAGGAGGTTTTTCCTTGATGAATTTTGTCCGGCTCGCGCCTTCAGCCGAGGACACATTAACCTACATGGGGAAGGATCAAGCGTTAGGAGCTTGAACATCAAGACCGGATGAATGCTTCCACGCGCGATCCGGCGCTGGACAGGCTTTTTCTTCACCCCGCCATGGGCAAGCCCCTTGATTACGGTTTTTTGAATATGATCCGGAATCGGATCGGACGGTCCGAAGATGATCCTGGGGCCGTTTCGACCTTAAATAAATGATAATTAATTATTAATAATAATAAGTATTGATAATTGATAAGTGGGGATGCATACTTTAATTGGAAGGCGATTGGGGAGAGGTTTTTTTGATCTCCTGACCCAATCGCCATCCAGAAGGAGCACTTTGATGAATCAAGTCGGCCGTAGCGTCGTCATGGGGACGCCGGGTTATTATTGAGAGATCATGATGAGCGCTGAGCACGGATTCGCCCAGTCCTCCAATGGAACTTCTGATCAGCGCTTTCAGATGCTGATGCAGGGGCTGGAATGCGGCGTGATTATTCTCCATCCGGATCTATGCGTTGCCGACATGAACCCCGCAGCCGAAATTCTTCTGGGTTCGAGCCGTAACTTAATTGTCGGCATGAGCTGGACGGATCTTGTCAAACGCAATCAACTAGACACCGAGTCCAGATACCGTATCCGGGCCGTTCCCAGCATGGTCAAAGACGGTGAGCGTGTGCTGTTGATTGAAGATCTTACAGGCGGAGGAGTTCGGGGCGCGATCCAGTCGGACTTCGTGGCGTCGGTCTCGCACGAGCTCAGGACGCCGATGGCGATCATTCGGGAAGGGATGAGTCAAATTCGGGAAGGTCTCCTGGGAGGCATCAATGAGGATCAAAAAAAATTCTTGGACTTGTCGCTTCACAACGCGGACCGGCTTGATAAAATCTTGCGTGCGCTGCTGGACGTTTCGATCATTCAATCCGGACGGCTGATTTTAAATAAATCGATTGTTGCTTTGCCGGAAGTGATGAGAGAAGCGTGCGTGTTCTTTCAGCAGATGGTACGGCAAAAGGGGCTATCGCTGGCCATGGATCTGCCGCAGGGAGATGCGGCGCCAATATACGCGGATCGCGCGCAGCTGCTCAAGGCGGTCGCGCATCTCATCGATAACGCGATCAAATTCACTCCGGACGGAGACATCCGCTGCGGAATCGATATAACCGGGACAAGCGTCCGCGTCTGGGTGGCGGATCGCGGCGCGGGGCTTACGCCCGAGGAACGGCTGAAGATCTTCGAAAAATTTTCGCAATTTGGGCGGGTGGCAGGATCCGGCGCCAAAGGTTTGGGGCTTGGGCTTGCCGTGGTCAAAGGGATCGTCGAAGCACACGGAGGATCTGTGAGCGCCGACGCGAGATCGGGCGGGGGTTCTATTTTTTCGATCTATTTAAATGATGTGGGTGATTTGGCATCCTTCCGGCGGGCGCTGACCGAAGCCATTGCCCGTGCCAGCGTGGAAGACAATCCTGTTACGGCCGTGGTGATTCAACCGGCCGCTGGAGCGCTCCCAGCCGTAGATCTCAACCGCGTCCAGGATGCGCTGCGCCAGGAGCTTAAAGGAGCGGAGTATCAAGTGAGCGTCGTCAATGGCTCGATTGCCATCCTGCTTTACGGCGTGACCCGGCCGCAGGCGGGCATTTTATTGGGGGAGGCGATCGCGGCACTCAAAGACAAGGGAATCTTAATTTTGGGGGAGGAGCGGGCGAGATTTGTTTCGATGCCCGAACACGCTTCTTCTGCGGAAGAAATGCTAAAGTATTTAGATCTTGAATCAACCAAGGAGACATCTGGTGGCTAATAAAGTTCTGGTGGTGGATGATGAACCCGGAATCCTTCTCATGGTCAGGTCGCGGCTGGTGAAGGCTGGATATCAGGTGGAAGAAGCCAAGGACGGCCAGGAAGCGCTCAAAAAAACCCGGGAGTGGTCACCGGATTTGGTGATCATGGACGTCATGATGCCGCCTCCGAACGGCTTCCAGGCCTGCAGGATACTCAAGGATGATTCGGCCACCCGCGCGATTCCGATCGTGTTGCTCACCGCAAAGTCGACGGAGAGCGACCAATTTTGGGGTCAGGAATCCGGCGCGGACGCGTATCTCACCAAACCGTACGATCCTCAAGAACTTCTCGCCACCGTCGCCCGGCTCATCCAAAAAGATTGAAGCGGCGTTTAGTTCCGGCAGTTGCGCTTCTGATTAGTGTCGGAGCGATTATCGCGGGAGGGTTGATGTTTTTGCGAGCGCCCAAACAAAATCCTCAATGGCAGATATGTCTTAATCCCGCGAATCCCAGCATACTGATCCCACCCTCGCTCAAGGCGGATCTGCTCATCGTTGATCCGGACGCGGCCGCCGATGTGCGGGATCAGATTTTTAAAAATAAAGCCAAAGTCATCGCTTACTTGTCGGTTGGGGAGGCGGAGGATTATCGGGGCTATTGGTCCAAGATCCGCGAGGCCGATTGGCTGCTGACGGAGAACCCAGATTGGCCCGGTAACTTTCCGGTGGATGTACGGAACCCGGAGTGGCAGGCGGTTCTGCTGGAGACGGCCGGGACTATTTTGAGTCAGGGCTTTGACGGACTTTTCCTCGACACACTGAACACGGCCGAGTATTTGGAGGAGCTGGATCCGGTTAAATACCGAGGTGCATCCAATGCCGCGGTTGGCTTGGTTCGCGAGCTCAGAAAGCGATTTCCGGATGCCATGATCCTTGTGAATCACGCGCCGACGCTTCTGGATCGCATCGGAGGCTGGATTGACGGGGCCGTCGTCGAAGATGTGCATTCGCGCTGGGAAGGGGAGGGGTATCGGATGAGCACTCCCGAAGAGCGCGAAGCACTGGAAAGGCCCTTTAAGGCATTTGCCGTCAACACCGGCAAACCCATCATGACCATCGACTACTGTGATGAAGCGGACGCGTCCTGCGCCCGCAAGTCATTAGATGCGTCGCGTAAGGCCGGTTGGATCGGCTTTGTCGCGACCAAAGCACTTGATCGGATTCTGGCCGCGAATGATTGAAGCTTAAATTACGAAAAATACCCCCTCTAAGTAAACCGCTCCTCTAAGAGACCGTCTCGGCCATCGTGCTAACAGCTAGCTTACTATCAATGATATTAAAACTTATCATTGTATCGTTATGCATAACTATGTATAATATTGATTAGTATGAAAATAGATAAATTATGCCTTATTTTATGGGCGGCGGTCGCTTTGTCCGTGCTTCCCGCTTCGGAATCAGCGGCAGCGGATTCGAGCCCAAGTCCTTCCAGGCGAATGGTTGGACTATACGATTCAACGGAATCTCGGAGTCTCACCGCGCTACAAAGCCGTATCCATCGCTTTGCCGCGATGCCGCTGAATCATCTTGGATTTGTGATCGATTACTGGGATATCACACAAGGGCTTCCGCCCGAGAATTTGTCCGCGAATGCCTGGGGAATCGTGACCTGGTTTGAAGATGATGTGATGAAGGGCGCCGCCGAATACCTGGAATGGGCGGCCGGGCAAATGGAGTCGGGCAAACGCTTTGTAGTACTAGGTAAATTTGGCGCGATGACGGAGTCTTCCGGAAGTCCAGACCAGTACGAGACGGCACTGCCCGCGCCGGCGGCATCCGTGAGCCGATTTTTTGCCAGACTAGGTGTTGAGTACGACGGTGAATCAACCGAGAACGCGTTGGAACTCAGTTGGGGCAAAGGTGACCGCTCGATGACGGAGTTTGAGGTTCCGCGCGCCGGAC
>JAGOUK010000083.1 GCA_018061225.1 Candidatus Omnitrophota bacterium
GTGCTGGACGCTTGCGCGTCGGCGAATATCTGGAATATCGCTTTTTCCACGAGCAGGGAATAATCAGCCGGGTGAAGCAGCGTCTGCCGATTCTTATAGCGCTTCTGCTCACCGTCCAGGCCCCGCTGTGGGCCGCCGACGAGACGGTGAAGCCGACCGCTCCCGCCAAGTCAGTCAGAGACCGTCTTGACTTTGCCAAAGGCCTCTACGCGCGCGACATGTATGACATGGCGCTAGATGAATATGAGGCCATCCTCAAGGATTCCGCCGGCAAGGAAGACTCGGGCGAAGCGCTCTTGGGCGCGGGAGAATCGCTGTTTTTTCTGAAGCGGTACCCGGACGCGAGAGCCAAGTTTGTTGCTTTTGCCAAGCAATACCCGGACTCGCCTGAGGCAGAAAAAGCGCTGCTGAGAACGGGTGAAACACTTTTATATCAGGGGACCAAGCAAGAAGCGTTCACGATTTTTCATGAGCTCCGCGGTGCCAAAAATGACACCGTGCGTATCGCCGCCCGCTATTACGAGGGCAAGATCAGTTTTGATCAGGGGTATCTGAATGCCGCCGCCGCTCACTTCCGCGAAGTGGCGGATGCTCCGAAGCCGGGCCCGTACACGCCCTTCGCCAGGTATTATTTGGGCGAAGTGCTTTTGTCCCAGGAACTCTATTCGGACGCGGCGATCACTTTTGCCGAGGCCGCCAAAGCCTCGGATCCCTTGGTGCGGCAGCTGGCATTGATGGGCAGCGGCAAAGCGGAAGCCGCGATGAATCATCCTGCTGAGGCGGCGGGGTTTTTTAAGCAGGCGGCGGAGCCGGGCGCTGATGACGCGGTCGCCGAAGACGCCATTCTCAATTACATGAACGCCCTCGTGAACGGCGAGCGGTTCGAAGAACTGGTCGCGGCGGCGGATGAACTGCGTGACCGCGTGCATGATCCTAAGAAGCAAGTGGAATTTAAGCTGTTGTCCGCCAAAGGGCTGTCCCGCAGCGGCAAAAAAGAAGCAGCTCAGGACGTGTACCAGGACGTCATGAAGGCCGAAGGGCTTAAGCCCGAAGAGACCAAAGCCGCGAAGCTCGGCGTCGCCCAAAACATGATCGCGCAAGGGCAGGCCGAAGAAGCGCTTGCCTTCCTGGAAACGCCAGATGCTAAACAGAATTTGTCCGCCGATGAGATTCTATTTTTGCGCGCAGAGGCGTTCCGTAAGCTGGGCCGCAAGGAAGAAGCTCTCGTGGAATATGTCAAAATTGCGGCGTTGACGGATTCGAACTTCCGTGACGAAGCCGTTCTGGCACAGGCTTATCTCTATGCGGAAAGCGGCGATTACGCGAAGGGCATCGAGTCCTTTAGGGCGTATATAACCGCGTTTCCCGACTCAGACCTCGCGCCCAAGGCTTTTTCGGATCTGATCCTGGCTGAAGTGAGACTTAAGGATTATGCCAGGGCCATTGAGGATTCTCAGCGCTTTCTGGACCGTTATCCATCAGGCGCGGAGACGCAAAAGGTGCATCTCAGAATGGCGGGGCTTTACACCGAAGCGGGCCGCTATGATCTGGCGGCGGAGACCTACAGCAACCATGAACGGCGGTTCTCCGAAGCGGTGAACCCCAAAGAAATTCAGATGCTGCGCGCGGCCAATTCGCAGCGCTCCGGCGATGTCCGCGGCGCGCTCAAGATCTATCAAAAGATATCCGCCAAGGATGTCGCGCCGGAGCGTTACGCCGAGCTTCTAAAGAACAAAGCCTTCGCCTATATTTCGCTGGAGCGCTACCGCAGCGCCGCGGAAGTCTATCTCAAGCTTTTCCGCCATTTTGGTGAATACGCGGACGATGATCAGGCCTACCTTTGGACCGCTGACGTATTCGCGAACGGGGGCGGCGTTAAGAAGCTTGAGGAAACGATCGGCTTGTTCGAAAAGAAATTTGGAACGGAATCCCACCCCATGGAAGTCGCGTTCTACCGGGCGGAAGCCGATCGGCTGGCCGGCCGCTCAGTGGAAGCGGTCGCGGCCTATGACCGCGCGCTCAAAGGAGGCGGTGACCTGGCGGCTCGCGCATCGCTTGGCAAGGGATTGGCGCTGGCTCAGCAGGGGAATGGTCCGGCCGCGGAAGACGCGTTGGAAGACGCGCTCAAGCTTGCCGGGGACGATCATCGGCTCGCGATCCGCGTGCGCATGCAGCTCGGTGAGATGTATCAGTCCTCCAAAAATTACAAAGAAGCGGCCAAGACTTTCTTCGCCGTGGCGATCCTTTATGATGATGCCGAGACCGTTCCTCAGGCACTCTGGGGCGCGGGTCAGGCCTTTGAAAAATCCAAAGACAACGACAAGGCCGTACAGGCTTACCGTGAGCTCGCCGAGCGTTATCCGGATCACGGTTTGGCCAAGGACGCCGCTCAACGCTTAAAGGCACTCGCACGATGAAACGTCAGAGAATGGTCCAGTCGTCTTTTGTCATCTCGGCCGCGATCCACGCGGGGTTTTTATTTTTGTCCGTGGTCTGGTTCTTGCCGGGGGCCAGGCATATCGTCGCTGAGACTAAGAAAATGTTTGATCTGCGGCCCGTGACCATCACGCACGAAGACACGACCAAGAATCTGGTGCAGAGCTACATTGAGGACCTTAAGTTCGCCGATCCCGACTCCAAAGCCCGTTCCGCGGGTCCCGTCGGGCCGGTGCAAGAAACCATGAAGGCGCCCAGCTTCGACAAGGTCTTTGACAGTAAAAAAACCATCATCGCCGGTTCCGGACCCTATCAGCCGAATGTTCCCCAAAAATTACTAAAGGAAAATACGCCTTCCGCGCCGCGCGTTTTGGCCAAAAGCGCCCCGTCACAGCATGTGATCACCGACCGCACGTCACCGGCGCCGGCGCTGCACTCGTCGATCGAGACACCGGGAGCTTTCGGGGAGACGATGTTCGCCTACACCCCGAATGCCGCGTCCGATGCGCAGGATCCCGTGTACAGCATGTTCTCAGGTCTGGGAGCGGGGGACGGAACCGGGCAAAGAATGATCGACGAGTTTATCCAGGTCCGTGTCGCGACTTATCAGGATCCGGCCGATGGTGAGAAGTACTACAAGATCATCATCAATCCCGGTAAGGACGTCGAAAAGCTCGCCGTCATGCCCAAAGAGGTTATCTTTTTGGTGGACGCTTCTTTGAGTATTCAGAAGGAGCGGCTGGATCAGTTTATTCGCGGGATTCAGTACTCGATCGCCAATTTGAATCCGGGCGACCGCTTCAATATTTACACCTTCAAGGACAAGATCACTCCGCTGTTTCCGAAGCCCGTGGAGGCCAGTCCCGAATCCGTCAAAGAAACGATCTGGGCGCTCAATAAATTGGAAGCGAGCGAGCGCACTGATATTTATGAGGCCTTCCTCGAGAGTATCCAGAAAAAGGCTTCCATGGAGCCGTCCTACATCGTGTTCTTGTCCGACGGGCGTCCCACGCAAGGAGTTGTTTCGACCACGCGTCTTATCAGTGAGATCGCGCGGATCAACCGCAAGGCGCGGTCGATCTTCGCGTTTAGCGGCGGGTCACGCGTCAACCGCTACCTGCTGGACTTTTTGGCCTATCAGAACCGCGGCTGGTCGGAATACGCGCTCAGGACGCATGAGATCAGGAAGCGCATCGCCGAGCTGTATGACAAGATCCGGAATCCATTGCTGATCAAGGTGCAGTATCAATTTTCGGGGCTTAACGAGAAGAATAGTTATCCTCAGGACTTGCCCGACTTTTATCGCGACACGGAATTCGTGATCTACGGCAAATACACCGGTGAGGACAAGTTCTCGATCCGCGTGGTCGGTGAGATCAACGGGGAGCTCAAGGAATTCATCTTTGGCCGGTCGATGTCCGAAGCGGAACCCGGCGGCCGGGACATCGCGGTCAACTGGGCCTTCAACAAGTTCTATCATCATGTCAGCCGTATCACGATCGACGGGCCGAATGATGAGGACGAAAGGGAGTTGAACGCCCTTTCGGCCAAGTTTGGTATTCAGAACCCGTACGAAGCCTGATCTTTCCGGTCCAGGATGAATTGACCCTGGTTAAACCGGCCGACCCCGGCCGGGTTTACACTCCCTCCTAAAGCGGGTAGAATAACCGCTCATTTCGGTTCATTTTGATTTTTTATGCTGGTGTAGCTCAGTTGGTAGAGCGACAGTTTCGTAAACTGTAGGTCGCCAGTTCAATCCTGGCCACCAGCTCATTTTTCGCCGAAAAGGGCGCGTCTGCGGCGTTGCTCAACCCCTTGCGTAGGAATACTACGCGGCGGGGTTTCGCGCCTTGCATCCGCGACCTTTTGGGCGAAAAATATCCAGGGAGACTCCTTATGTAGGAGTACTCCTTACGCGCCTGCGGCGCGCAGACCGGATTAGGAGTACTCCGTACGCGCCTGACGGCGCGCAGACTGAATCTTTTTTTACCAAGGAGGGGAATATGTCGGATTTGACGGCGGCGGTTACGGACGCGACTTTTAAGGCGGAGGTGTTGGATTCGGTGGTGCCGGTGGTGGTGGATTTTTGGGCGCCTTGGTGCGGGCCTTGCAGGGCGATTGCGCCGGTCTTGGAAGAAGTGGCGGCGGGTTTGGTGGGTAAGGCGCGCATCGTGAAACTCAATGTTGATGAGAACAGCGAGTCGGCTTCGCAAATGGGTGTGATGAATATCCCGACCCTCATCATTTTTAAGGGCGGCAAGGAAGTGGACCGGATCGTCGGCGCCCTGCCCAAAGAAGCCCTGCGTGAGCGCATCAACAAGAACGTCTAAAAAGATCAAAAAATCCGCCGGACGGAAGCCGCGGTCGAAGCGCGCGGTTCGTCTGGCGGTTTTGTGTTCGGGGAACGGATCGAATCTGCAGGCTCTTTTGGATGCGGAACGGGCAGGCGGATTAGGACCGGCTCAAATCGTCCTTATCGTCTCGGATCGGGCCGACGCGGGAGCGCTGGTTCGCGCGAATCGATCCAAAAAGTCCGCGGCATTTTTAGATCCCAGGGAATTCAAGGATCGGGCGGCTTTTGACGCGGCGCTCTTAGGAGTGCTCAAAAAAGCCCACATCGACTTCGTGATCCTGGCAGGCTTCATGCGGATTTTGACGTCTGAGTTTGTGAACGCTTTTGCCGGACGGATGCTCAATATTCATCCGTCGCTGCTGCCCGCGTTTAAAGGGGCTCACGCTATCCGCGACGCGGTGGATTACGGTTCGCGCGTTACCGGAGTGACGGTGCACTTTGTGACGCCGGATCTGGACAGCGGGCCGATCATTCTCCAGGAAGCTGTCCCGGTGAAGGCGGGGGATACGGAAGCAGATCTTGCGAAGCGCATTCATGCCGTCGAACACCGCTTGTATCCGCAGGCGGTGCGCAAATTGGCGGAGCGGAAGCTGGCCGTCAAAGGCCGACAAGTCAGTGTTCGATAATTTTTAGAACGCATTAACCCACAACAAACAGGAGTCCTAACGGCCACCATGAAGCAAGTAAAAATCAAATCAATATTCGCACGTGAGATCCTTGATTCTCGCGGAAATCCCACCATTGAAGCCGATTGTTTGTTGGCGGACGGTTCTTTTGGCCGCGCGGCCGTTCCGAGCGGCGCTTCCACCGGCGAGTTTGAAGCGGTCGAATTGCGCGACGGGGACAAAAAGCGTTATCTGGGCAAAGGCGTCTGCAAGGCGGTTCGCAACACCAACACCGAAATTGCCAAGGCGCTCAAGGGAAAGAACGCGTTTGACCAAAAGGCGGTCGACGAGCTCATGATCAAGCTCGACGGCACCGCGAATAAGAGCCGGCTCGGCGCGAACGCGACGCTCGCGGCGTCGATGGCGGTTTGCCGCGCGGCGGCCGTCTCCCGGGGCGTCTCGCTGTTCCGCCACATCGGCAGCCTGCACGGCAACAAGAAGTTCACGCTGCCGGTTCCGATGGCCAACATCATTAACGGCGGTAAGCACGCGGACAACAAGATCGATTTTCAGGAATTCATGATCGCGCCCGTCGGAGCGCCTTCCTTTTCGGAAGGCCTGCGGTGGATCACCGAAATCTTTCACGGCCTCAAGACCATACTCAAGAAAAAGGGGCACGTAACGGCCGTCGGTGATGAAGGCGGCTTCGCGCCCAATCTCGGCAACGAAGAATCGCTCGACGTGATCATGGAAGCCATTGCGGCCTCGGGTTACAAGGCCGGCAAGCAGATCAAGATCGCGCTCGACTGCGCGTCATCGGAACTGTTCGATGAGGGCGGCCGCAAGGGATACAAGTTTTGGAAGTCCAATCCGGGGCGTATTTTTTCGGCGGATGAGATGATCGGCATTTACGCGGCCTGGGTGAAGAAGTACCCGATCTACTCGATCGAGGACGGCCTGGACC
>JAGOUK010000002.1 GCA_018061225.1 Candidatus Omnitrophota bacterium
GCGATAGATTTGCCGGTTTCGCGCATCAAGGCTAAGTACTCTGGGTCCAGCTCCAAACGGGCAAATCGGTCCTTGAGCGCGGCTAGGTTCTTAAACTTCTCCGTTGATTTCTTGAGCTTGGCAATGTCCGCGGAGACCTGGGAGTAGCCCGGTATACTTTTAGCAAATTGCCGGTCCTCCTCCTCCGACCAGGTGAATCCCAGATACTTTTGACCTCCTTCCGTCCGGATGATCCGCGACGGGTTGGTCGACATGAGCTGATAAAAAACGAGGTTGCGGCGCTCCAGGTACCCAAGCTGCAAATCCCGATGACCCGCGAAGAAGGATGCAAATTCCGGCCAGCGGCGGGTGGCCATTTCGCACAGCTGGACTTGAAACACGCGGCGCGCAGATGTGAACTTTTCCCAGGCAGGGTCAGGCGTCTCGAATGCGGCGGCGATCATCGGGGACGAAAAAATGGATACAGCCGTCAAAAAACCCGTGATCGTCAGTGAAAATCGGTTCATCGGCTTCATTGGAATCTCCTCGTGTGGGAATTAGAATAAACGAAATTGGAGTGCATTGTCCATCCAATCAGAGAGTTGGTCGCTGCGCCGAATTAGCGCCGGGCTTCCCGAGCCGCTTCATCGGGCGTTAACGCGCGAACTTGAACCGCGTGCAGGGCATTTTCCTCCCGGCCAAATCCAAGCGCTTGATAGACCATCCGGTGACGCTGCGGAAGTGGCACCCCTTCAAAACCGGCCGAAACCACCCGGACCGAAGCGTGCGTCCCCCGGCTGGGGGATCCCGACGGCAGATGCCCCGCGTGACGATGAGATTCATCTGTCACTTCCACCAAAGAATCCTCAAACACCCGCTCCAGACGAGACCGCCATTCCTCGACGTCGGACGCGTCCGTCATAAGCGCGAAAGGGCAAAGATCACGACGAGCATGATCAGAAGGTATATGACTAATTTTTCATAAATATTTTGACCGCGAAGCAAGATGGCCAGGACCAGAAAAACGGCGAGGACGATGAGAAGTTTGGGGAGAAGCAGCAGGCCGATCGGAAGGATCACGCGGAACCTCCGGGTTAGTCTTTAACGGATGCCGCCTTGCGGGAGAGGACCTTGCGGTCATTTTCGTTCAAGTACCGCTTGCGCAGGCGGACATTCTTTGGGGTGACTTCCACGAGCTCATCGTCTTCGATGAATTCGAGGGCGAATTCCAGCGTCATTTCGCGGGGCGGGGTCAGCGTGATGGCATCATCCGATCCGGAGGCGCGCATGTTCGTGAGTTTCTTGCCCTTGATGGCGTTGACGGTCAGGTCCTGACCCTTGTTGTTCACGCCGACGATCATCCCCTCATAAATATCATCGTCGGGCTTCACAAAGAGCTCCCCGCGGTCCTGAAGGCTGCTGAGGCCGTACGAAAGCGCGTTGCCCGAATTTTGCGAAATTTGAACGCCCCACTGGCGCGACGGGAGTTCTCCGCGGTAGGGCTGATACTCAAAAAAGGTCTGATACATGATGCCGCTGCCCTTGGTGAGGGTCATGTATTCGCCGCGGAAGCCCATGAGCGCGCGCGACGCGATCAGGAATTCCAACCGCAAGGTTCCCACGGCGCTGGATTTCATGGACCTGAGTTCCGCGCGGCGCTGACCCAGGTTTTGCATGATCGCACCCTGGTACTCAGGATCGATTTCGAGAATAAGCTCTTCAACCGGTTCGCTTTTTTTGCCATCGATGTTTTTATAAATCACAACGGGGCGGGACACTTCAATTTCATACCCTTCGCGGCGCATGGTCTCGATCAAAATCGCCAAATGCAATTCGCCGCGGCCGGACACCTTGAACCGCTCTCCGCCGTCCGCTTCTTCGACGCGCATACCTGGATTCATCATGGACTCATGGGCCAAGCGCTCGCGAATATGACGCGAGGTAAGGAATTTGCCGCCGTCTTTGCCGGCCAGAGGGCTCGTGTTGTGCGAAAAGTTCATGGAGATGGTGGGCTCGTCGATAATGTCAACCGGGAGCCCCACAGGGTTGTCCGAGGCGGAGAGTGTGCCGCCCACGCGCATTTCATCAATACCGGCAATAGAAACAATATCCCCGGCCAGCGCTTCTTCGCCTTCGATTTTTTTGAGACCCTGATATTTGAGGATCTTGGTCGCGCGGCCGCGTGAGACGGTGCCGTCCACGGCCACGTAGGCCATCTGCTCCCCTTTACCAACCCGGCCGCGAATGACGCGGCCCGTCGCGATGCGTCCGACGAAAGAATCGTATTCCAGCATCGTCACCTGCATCTGAAACGGAAGCGAAACGTCTGCCACGGGCGGCGGTACGTGCCGGACCACTGTGTCCAGAAGCACCTCCATATCCGTCGTGATCTTCTCGGGGTCCGCGGACATCCAGCCGTCGCGGCCGGATCCAAAAACGATCGGGAAGTCGAGCTGCTCATCCGTCGCGCCCAACTCACAAAAAAGATCAAAGGTCATATCAACGACTTCGCGCGGGCGGGCATTCTGGCGGTCCACTTTGTTGACGACAAGAATGGGGCGAAGACCTCGCTCCAGAGATTTTTTGAGAACGAACTTCGTCTGAGGCATGGGGCCTTCAAACGCGTCGACCAGCAGCAGCACTCCGTCCACCATCTTAAGGATGCGCTCCACTTCGCTGCCGAAGTCAGCGTGACCCGGGGTGTCTACGATATTGAACCGAAGGCCCTTGTAGGCAAAAGAGGCGTTCTTCGAAAAAATAGTGATGCCGCGCTCACGCTCCAGGTCGTTGGAGTCCATGATCGTGGTTTCGCCTTCTTTGAAGGCGTAAGCCTCGGTCTGTTTGAGCAGAGCGTCCACGAGCGTGGTCTTGCCGTGGTCAACGTGGGCGATGATGGCGATGTTGCGAACTTCGTCGCGGCGTTTTTCTTGTGACATAAGCCGGAGATTGTATCACACTTGAATCAAATCACGGATTCTTATTTAATTGAGGCGCGGATGCGGGAGCCGATGTCCGCGAGAACCGCCTCCGGCGCTTGCGCCCTGGGCTTGTCCAGCCGGATCTCCCCTTCGGTCCCGCGCGCGGGAATCAAGTGCATGTGCGCGTGTCGAACTTTGAGTCCGTAGACAACTATCGCGATCTTATCGCACGGGACAGCTTCCTTCATCGCCGCCGCGATTTTTTGGGCAAAGGCCATGAAGGCTGCCAGATCTTCCGGCGTCAGATCAAAAAAAGCATCTATTTTCTTCTTCGTAAAAATCACCGCATGCCCCTCTGCGGTCGGACATGGTTCCAAAATGGCCGCGTGAGCCCGATCTTCGGCGATACGGACACAGGGCTCAGCCCCTTTTAACATCCGCTCAAACAAACTATCCATCATCAAACCCTCCGCGATATACTATTGCGCATGAAATCAGATCCGAGACACGCAGCGCCAGACAGTCCTGATGATTTAAAAATCATCACCATACTCGACAATCCCGAGTCTCCCGTGCTTCGGCTGAGCGGCACCTTGGACGCGACCACGGCGGATGAGCTTGGCAACCAACTCGCCTTGGTCATTAGAACAATTCCCAAGCACCTGCTGTTTGATCTCGGGCAGGTCGACTACATCTCCAGCATGGGATTATCGGTGCTGCTCAAAACCGCGGTCAAACTCAAAGCCGCCGGATCCGAATGCCATATTTATGATCCGCAGCGATCGGTCCGCCGCGTTCTCGAAATCTCCAAATGGGACCATCTCATTCTCGACCCTTCAAAGCTCAGCGCCGACGACCCGTGCGGATCTTACGTGCTGGCAGAGGAACCGACCCGCGCTGAGCGCCGCGCCCGCACTGATCGCCCATTACCTCCCCGCCTCTTCCGCGATTAACAGCCCCTTTAGACGCCTATCAGGGCGGCGCCCAAAACACCCGCCGAATCTCCTAGCGCGTTCGAAACGATCGGCGTGTCCAATGAATCGCTAAACACATACTTTTGCGCCATCGTCCGACCGGTCGTGTAAAGCTCGGGGATGGCGGACAATCCGCCGCCCAACACGATCGCGTCCGGATCCAGAACCGCTATTAGGTTTGCCACAGAACGCCCGAATCGATCAAAAAATTCTTCCATCTGCTCCGCGGCGGCGAGATTGCCCTGACGCCAATAGTCGACAATCTGCGTCGCGCTCAATCGTTCACCCGTCTTGGCCTGGAAGCGATTTTCAAGCCCGCCTCCGCTGATATAAGTCTCCACGCACCCGCGTGAGCCGCAGTAGCAGTCGGGCCCGCTGGGATCAATCGACATATGACCCCATTCGCCGCCGATGCGCTGCGGGCCGGTCCACACTTGTCCATCCATCATGAGGCCTCCGCCGCAGCCCGTCCCCATAATGACGCCAAACACCATGCGATGACCCTTTCCGGCGCCCCGCAGACCTTCCGCCAGCGCAAAACAATTCGCGTCATTCTCAACCCGGATGGGCCGACCGATCAAGCGAGTGAGATCCTCGGCAAGCCGGCGCCCGTTGAGGCATGTGGTGTTTGAATTTTTCATGAGCTGGGTGCGGGGAGAAATGGCTCCGGGAGTACCGATACCAACCGTGGATGGTCCGGGGCCTGCGGATACAAGAAGATCATCATAAAGCGAGCGGACCCGGGCCAAAATAGCGTCGTACCCCTCGTGCCGTTCGGTGCTGACGCGCTTTTTGAAGATCGCGGAACCTTCAGGATCAAGCACGACCCCTTCAATCTTGGTTCCGCCCAGATCAATTCCAATCCTCTTCATGCTTTCGCCCCGACCACCATCTGCAAATCCGCGTAACCCCGGTCCAGGCGATGCCAGAGAATTTTAACCTCTTCCAAAAAAACCGCCGTGTCAGCGGCTGGATTTCCCCGCCCCGCGGCGGATTCTGAACTTAGCGCCTCCTGATGATCCGCCAGTCTTCGGCGCGCGGAATCAAGCCACAAATGCAGCACTTCCCGAACCCTCTGTCCACGATCCGAATGCTCGGCGATCTCCATCATGGATAGCAGCGCATTGGCGGTTGACAGGGAATCAGAGAGACGTTCGCGGGCATCCAAACGAAGTTTGCGGTCGGCGCGGGTCGCGCGCTGAGAGGAAAGGGGCGGGGTGTTAAGCTGCAGCATCAAAGCCTCTGCCGCTAGCGCGTGAAGCTCAAGCTTGAAGGAAGAAGATGCGGACAGCCAATCCAATTCGGTCTCGGCTCGGCCGGGAGCGGAAAAAAACAAAAGGGCCGGCGCGAAGAAAGCCGCCAGAAGCCAGGCGCCAGTCCGCCGGCTCATCCGTGGTGATGGCCGTGTCCATGACCGGAACGGCCGTCGTGAACATGTCCGTGCTCAACCTCTTCGGCGGTGGCAGCCCTAACTTCCGTGATTTGGATATCAAAGTGAAGCTCCATGCCGGCAAGAGGATGATTGGCGTCCAACCGCACATCATCCCCCTGGATCGACATCACCGCAAAAACGGGAGCGTCATCTTCTTCGCCTCCGCGGAACCGGTCCCCTACCTTTGCGCCGCCCGGCAGATCCGAGCGCTTGGCGGTCACAACCCAATCTTCATTCCGCTCGCCGTAAGCCTCGGAAGCCGGGATCACAAAATTCCGCTGATCCCCCGCCTTCAGCCCTTCCATGCGGCGCTCAAGCCCCGGAATGATCTGACCGCCGCCTTGAAGGATAGCGAGAGGCTCTGCCCCATCGGAGGAATCCAGAACCTTGCCCGAAGGATCTTTGAGAGTGTAATGAAAAATGGTCACTTGAGCGCTCATGCCGAATCCTCCGATTGTCAGGTTTGAATTATAAATTCTGCTGTTTGACTAGGGCGTGCAGCTCGGGCACCATTGCCTGAGCCGCCTCCTCACCCTTGATGATCAATTCTTTGGCGCGATGAAATTCCGCCCAGTGTATCTGAGGAACGCTGGGGCGAATCAGCACATCCGCATCCGCGGCGGTCGCGTTCGCGATCTCGTGTTCCATCGCCTGCACGGAGTTCACCACGATATCGATGAAGAAAGAATCAAAGGCGCGCTTTGCTTTTTTCTGAACCCAATACGCGCCTCTGCGAAAGACGCCTTTCTTGGCCACCATCGAATCGCGGGTTTGGCCCAGCAGCTGCAGGAATCTCCTGCGCTCACGGATGTCCGAAGGCGTGGGGAGCACATCGACCGCGATGATCTTGTCCACGCCGGCTTCCTGAAGCGGACGAATGGGCAGCGGGTCCAAAATCCCTCCGTCGATCAGTGTCTCGCCGCCGATGTTAAAAGGCCGGATGATGCCGGGGATCGCGATCGACGCTCGCAGAGCATCCGTGATCGAGCCCGAGCGGATCACGCGGACTCTCCGGTCGTGGATATTGGCCCCGACAATGATGAGCGGCACCACGGCCTGTTCGAAGGTCATGTCCTTGAGCTCACGCGCCAAATACTTCCCGATCCTACGGCCCTTCAGCAGACCCTTGATCGGCAAAAAATCAATGTCCGCGAGCGCGGCCAACTTCCCAGGCGTCATCGCCGCTGCGATTTCTTCCATCTCAAGCGCGGACTTGCCGATAGCGTAAAAAGATGCGATGAGCGCGCCCATGCTGGATCCGGCAACCAGATCAATGGGTATTTTTTCACGCTCGAGCACCTTGATCACCCCGATATGCGAAAAGCCCAGCGCCGCGCCGCTGCCCAGCGCGAGCCCCACCAAATTACCGGATACTTTTCGCGCCAGATGGCGAATACGCTTCGCGTATTCCGAATCCGGATCCGTCGTGACGGCGATCTTGGCCTGATGATCCGCCGGAGAGTACCCGGAACGAGGGAGCAAAAAACATTCTTTATCCGTAAAAAGCTCTGACTTGAGTTCGGCGGTGAGCGAAAAGCCCATCAATTGGTCGCAGAGCACGACTTTGATCTTTTCTGGACTCATGCCTTCGGTCTTTTCTATCTCGGCGATCATTTCGCGCACTTCGGTCGCCGCGTGCATCTGATTGCTGGTGACAATAAAAAGGTGGTCGGAGTGCGAAAGGATTTTTGCGACGCATTCGTCAACGGTCTCAGGCAGATCCACCACAATGAAGCGGAAGTCCACAGAGAGACGGTTGAGCAGGTGGGCCACAAACTCAGGATGATAGGTGTCGGGCTCGCGGGATGCCAGATTAAGAATCTTCACGCCGCTCTCATGCACCACGATATGCTCCTTCAGCGTACGCTCGAGATCCTCTCCCAGATCCGTGAAGTACTGCCGCGGCAGCTGAGGCGTGATGCGGAGACGGTCAGCAATAACACGTCCGGTCGGACTCATGTCCACGAGGCACACGTCCTGACCGGTTTCGGTCTGCAGCGAAACAGCCAGGTTGACGCTAAACGAGGCCTGCTCCGCTTCCCGATGCGTGCTTTGGATGCCGATCACATCTGTTTTGAGCAGCCGACGTCCGCCGCCCATGGAACGCTCATTTTCTTCCTTGAGGCGCCGGGACAAGACTCGGCTGATCTCAAGCGAAACGGCCGCATTGTTCTCAATGATCTTCTTAAAATTTTCTTTGGATATTTCGAGCAATAGACTGTCGGAACGCGCGGCAACCGTCGCCGAATGGGGCTGGTCGGCGATCAGCGACATCTCGCCAAAATAGGACCCCTGCTTGAGATACACCAGCACTTGGCGCCTCAGCCCTTCTCCGGCAAAAACCTCAAACTTACCCGAGATCACGATATAGAACGCGGCGGCCGCATCCCCTGTCTTGAAGACAACCTCATCACGCTTCACTTCCACAAGACGCGTGAGGCGCGCGATTGATTGGAGCTCCCAGTCCGAGAGCGCCGCAAAAAGCGTGCAGCGCTTTAAAAAATGAATTCGGTCGATTTTTTGATGGGTTTGAGATGGGATCTCGGAGCGGGAACGGTCGGGACGGCGTCGAAAAAGAGCCATGCGGAGGGTGCGTTAGCCTTTTTCCGCGAGACGGTTCAAATACACTTCCAATTTTTTGCGGTGAGTGGGAGCCATGTCCAAAAAGAAAATTGCGGCTCGCACGCCGCGCTCGTCTGTTTCGTTGCGGACCACCACGCCATTGATTTTGATGGTATCAGATTTGGAACTTACCACGCCGCTAGGCAAAACCAGCGCCATTTCGATCTTGGACATCACCGGAAGCTCCCGGCTGGTCCGGCACAGCAGTCCAGAACCCGAGATATTGATCACCGAAGCAGTGACGTCGTAGCCGCTAAATCCGATATTGAATTCAAATGTATCGACCAACCTGGCCGCAATGCGGCGCTCGGGTGCGGGGCGGTGAGGTGTGGTCATTAGCGCTTCATCCAGGGGGCCAATTTAAGGATCGGCCGGCCAACAAGTGCAAATGAAGATGCCCCACGGTCTGACCTCCGTCTCGATTGCAATTGTTCACCACTCTGAAGCCCGATTCCGCCACGCCATACTCCCCCGCCAACCGAGCCAGCTCCTCCATCATCGATCCCAAAAGCCCCCGCTGCTCCGGCCTGACGGCCAAAAGATTCGGAATATGCACTTTGGGAATGATAATAAAATGCGTCGGGGCCTGCGGTTGAATATCCCGGAACGATATCCAATCCGCAGACTCGCTCAAAACTTGAGCCGGTATTTGACGCTGGGCGATCTTGCAAAAGATGCATTCGAGACTCATGCCTTTCGAATGTTCCGGAGCGATGGCGATATGCGATGCTAGGACGAAGCTTCTTCGGCCGGAGCGGCTGCCGCGGCCTTTGCGGCCTCGGCTTTCTCGGCGGCCGCTTTATCGGCTGCCGCCTTAGCGGCGACGGCCTTCTCAGACTCTTCCTTCTCAGCCTTCAATTTTTCTTCAGCCTTCTTGACCGCATAAGCCCTGGCGGCTGCCTTGGAGGCAAAATATTGTCCGTTGCGGTAGTACCAATTCTTCCGGCGGATGCGGACATTGGTCTGCGCGCAATTGGTCGGGAGCGTATCTTTCTTCTTGGGCTTCTTTTCGACTGCGGTCTCTTTAGCTTCGGCCATGATCGTTCTTACTCCTGTTTAGCGTCCGCCGTTTAGCGGATGCGATTGATGAGTTCAGCGGTGTGGGCTTACTGCCCTACGGGCCGCTGAAACTTCTGACTTCTGAGCCAGTTCTGATAAATATGTTCTAAAACGCGTTCCTGATCATTACGAGAGATCTTGGTGATTCGCACGCCCGCCTTCACTCCATCCGCCCATGCCACCGTTCCCGTCGCAAACACCGGCAGGTTATCGCCTGGCACGGACATCTTAAGCTGAATGGTCTCCCCACGCTTAACGTCCTTGGCGTTTTGGAGCGCCAAACCCGTTTTGGATATATTCTGAGCCAACACGTTCCCAAAAATCGGATTCTGCGTCAGCGTGCGGTATTCGATCTCGACCGGCATGTCAAACCGCTTAGACCGGCGTCTCTCGTCGACCGCCTGCTTCATGTCATTCGCCATGATCAAAAAACCTTAAAATTTCTGTTTTAAAAAAACGGTACTTGTCCCCGATCTTGTGTCCTGGAAGCCTCTGTGTTTTGACCAGCTTGTACAGGGTCTGACGGCTGATATTCAAAAATTCACAGGTTTCAGCGGTAGATAAGGCTGACTCCCGTGACTCTGAAGACTCCAAAACTTGGGGTTCTAGTAATTTTTCCATAGCAAGGTAGGACATTACAACAAAACACGAGGTGGGTTGTCAAGAAGGGTTATTTTTGAAAGGATTTGTTAAAAATTAAAACTCCCCCAGGCCCCGAATCAATTGTAACCGCCGCTAAAATCATTTGATATAATGGCAACATGTACGCTTCCCACTTCGGATTCAAGGCGCCCCCCTTTTCTATCACCAGCGATCCCTCGTTCCTTTTCTTCAGCTCAAAACATAGAGAAGCCTACGACTCCCTGATCTACGGTATCAACAACCGCTCCGGCTTCATCGAGATCACAGGAGAAGTGGGCTGCGGCAAAACAACGCTCTGCCGCAAGGCGCTGCAGGAACTTCCAAAGAGCGTTAAGACCGCCTATGTTTTCAATACGAGCGTCACCGAGATCCAATTTTTGCAAACGATGCTTTCGGACCTGGGTCAGCCCGTTGAGGGCAAAAACCGCCACGCGCTTTTCCAGGACCTGAATCGATTTTTGATTCAAGCGCTATCGAAGGGCGATAACGTCGCACTGTTCATCGACGAGGCCCAGAACCTTCCTGTTAAATTACTCGAGATGATTCGAATGCTCTCCAACCTGGAAACGGACCGGGACAAGCTGCTCCAAATCGTCCTGGTGGGCCAGCCCGAGCTGCGAGAACTTCTCAACCGCAATGATCTCCGCCAGCTTCGGCAGCGGATCTCAATCCGCTGTCATCTAGGCCCGCTGTCCCTTGAAGAAACATCCGCCTACATCCAGCATCGCCTGCTGGTAGCGGGAGTGAGTCGCAAGGACCTATTTCCGGACGACGCGGTCCGCAGCATCTGGGATCATTCTCGGGGAATCCCGCGCGTAATCAATATTCTTTGCGACAAAGCCCTTTTGGCCGTCTATGCCGCAGGTCTTCGACAGGCGGACAGTACCTGTCTTCATCAGTGCATCCAAGAACTGGAGGGAGTTACCCTATGAGCATTATTTCTGAAGCGTTAAAAAAAGCTGGTAGCGAGCACCAATCCCGCCCCGGCCTCAATGGCCTGGCTGCGGCCAACCAACGGCGCAAGTCCGGTTCGGTCGTGACATCCGTTATCATTCTGGCGCTTTTGATTCTGCCGTTTGCAATGCCGCGCTTTTTATCCAAGAATCAAAACGGCTCCGCGCCGGCGTCTCGGACGATGACCGCGGAGAATGCTTCTTCCCTCCCCTTGGCGGATTTGCCGGATTCCGGATCCGGGACGGGTTTGGCGCAGATCTCCGTAGAAAGCGCCGGTTTCCCTGTCGCCCTTCCGATCACTGCCTCCGCCTCCTCCAAATCACCGCTGCTCCAGGGGATTGTCTGGACAGAAAACAAGGGGTATTACGCGATTTTGAACAATGACGTTGTGAAGGAAGGAAGCCTGGTGGGGTCGATGCGCGTAACCAAAATCGCGGCGAATGGAATCACTTTATCGGACGGCACAAACACCGAATTTATCGAAAAATCGTTCTGACCGAGCCTTAAATAACCTTATCTCCGGCGCGTACCGGCGCCGGAACTTTCATCCCGAACACATCTCCACGCTTCACTCGCGCAACGTCCACCCGATTGATCTGCAATGAACCTGCTTCCAACTGAAGGCGGGTGGCGGGGCCCTCGATAATCATGGGGTCGCCTTTTTTAAGACTGCCTTTCTCCCAACGAATAATGGCAACACCGATCCGATCCAGATAATTTTCAACCACTCCACGGGCCTGATGTTTTTTTGCGGAAGGCTTGAACAAATGGGCCAGGAGTCCGGCGGAGACGGAGGGCTTACCTCCCCCTTTTTCATAAAGCGCCTTCACCACGCCATCGATCGCGTCCGACGGAACGTCGGGATGAATTCGAGTCTTACCGGCGCGCTCCACCAGCACAAAGCGATGGCATCCGTCCTTGCGTTTTTTGTCATAAAAAATCGCTTCCAGCACTTTCTTGCGGTTGAGCTTTGCCGAAATTTGCGTCGGCAGACCCAACGCCCGCAAGATCTTCCGCAGCCGTGACGGAAAATCAGTCTCCTTTAGCACACCCATCCGAACCGACAAATCCGCCGCGGCGCACATGCCGATAGCCACCGCCCTCCCGTGAGAAAGAGCGGCAAACCCAGCGGCGGCTTCCAAAGCGTGTCCGATGGTGTGCCCATAATTCAAAATAATTCGGATGCCCCGCGTGTCGAGCTCATCTCCGGCGACCACCTTGGCCTTGATGCGGGAGCTGACCGTCACCATTTTTTCAATCGCCGCTTCGTCACGCCGAAGGATTGCCGGCAGATTCTTTTCGATCCAGGTCAAAAATTTGGCGTCGCTGATAACGCCGTATTTAACCACTTCGGCCAGGCCGTCCCGGTAAATCGCCTCCGGCAGTGTGGAGAGCGCGCGGGCATCCGACAGAACAAATTTGGGCTGATGAAAAGCCCCGAGCAGATTCTTCCCCTGCGGCAGATCGATCGCGGTCTTACCGCCAATCGATGAATCCACTTGAGCCGTGAGTGTGGTTGGAATCTGAATAAACGGTATTCCACGCTTGTAGACGGCGGCGACAAAACCGGCAACGTCGCCCACAACCCCGCCCCCTAGCGCGACGATAAACACCCCGCGGGATCCCCGCTCCGCCTTGATTAGCGTATCTAGAATTTTTAAGAAATAGGGATAACTTTTAAGTTTTTCGGAATCCAACTTAGCGGGGGCAGTAAAATTCGCCGTTCCGACACCGGCGGCGGCCAGTTGAGACTTCACGGTTGGTCCCCAGGCCTTCCAGATAGGCTCCTGGCTGACAATTAGCGCGGTGCCGGTCAGCTTATGTTGAACAATGTATTTGGAGAGCTGGGCAAGTGATCCGGAACCGATGTAGATGGGATAGGGGCGGCCTTTGAGGCGGACGGGGACGCTTTTGATCATCAACCGACGACTGCGCCGGACGCGATCGGACGATCAGGGGTCAGCAACACCAGATCATCACCTAGCTTGGCGGCCAACAGCATCCCATGTGAAGTTACGCCGCGAATAACCGCGGGCTCAAGGTTCTGGATGACCACAATGTGCTTGCCCACAAGATCCTCACGGGAATAGAACTTCTTGACTCCGGCGACGATTTCCCGGGACTCGGATCCAATCTCAATGGTGAGATGCCAGATCCGGTCGGCCCCGGGAAGTTCGCGAACGTCCAGAATCTTGGCGATTCTGAGTTCAATTTTTTTGAAGTCTTCGAGAGTGGCCACGGAGAGGCTCGGCTTTCGCCTGCTTTGATCCGAGCGTTACTTGGCGGACTTCGCCTTGGCAGCGGGAGCGGCCTTGGCTGCTGGAGCTGCTTTGGCTGCTGGGGCGCCTTTGGCACCGGCCGCGGGGGCGGCGGCACCGGCTTCAGCCGCGGGGGCGGCCGCAACCTTGTCCTTCTTGGCCTTGATCTTCATCACCTTGACTTTGGGAAGTCCCAGGCAGCCATTGGATTCCTGCCAAACACCCTTCTTCTGAAGCAACTCAAGCTTTTCATACCGCTTGAGAACCGAACGATGTTTCGCGCCTGCTGAACTACCACCAAAACTATTGTGCTGGGACATGATTTCCTCGGAATTTTGAGTTTAGAATTTGCGCAAATAACTGTCGCTATAAATCCGTTTTAAGGCCCGCAAATCCTTTTGTGCCTCGTAACGGCTGGAGTACTCCCCGACGCAAACAACATAGAGCGCCCCCTGGACAACCATACGAGCCGCATAACCTTTTTGGGTCAACTGGGCGACTTCGCTTTGGGCGCGGGGCTGACTACGGTAGGCGACGACCTGGACAGTATAGGGCTTGCGGGGCGGGATTGCAACGGATTTTGAAGCGCTCGCGGGAACGGCCGGCGCGGAGGCTGCGGGGGCGGTCCTGGACCCCGGCTGACCATCAGTGGCGGCCGGAGGCTGGTACGAAACGGCCGGGCGCGCAGCGGCATTTGAGGTCTTGGGGGCAAATTGTGATAGCGCCGTCTGGACCTGAATCCCCTCGACTTGACGGGATTTGAGCTCCGATATTTTGCGCGCAATATCGCGGCGCTCGACGTCTCTTCCGCGCAAAAAACCCATATAAAAAACAACGATCAAAAGCACGATCACCACGGCAGCTGTCACCGTCAGGATCTCAAGCGTCACCGTAAACGTCGGCTCCGCATGAAGCGAAAGAGCCGATTTGATCTTGTCGCCCGGCGTCTCACGCGGCGGAGCCTCAAAAAGATCGTTCGGATCTGTCGAAAGGCGGTGTTGATTGTGGCTGCGGTGGTCGTCCATGGGGATTTATTCTAGCAAAAAATCGCTAAAAAGAACTGTTTGAACGCCATGAGGCCTTGAAGAAGGGCTTGTCATTGACCCGAATGAAGATGCTCCCCTCGCTGAAGATGAGTTCATATTTCTTTCTAGCCGGTTCATCCGCCGTTTTGGCAGGATCATATTTTTTCCAGGCACTGAGCGCGCGGCTGAGATCCAAAATATCCGCCTCGCCCCAGACCCGCGCCGACAGCAAGTCCCCCTGCGCGTCCCACTCCAGATCCGCGTTCATCTCAAATGTTGAGGAAACCCAATCACGCAGCTCCAAGCGATTTTGGCGGCTGAGCCAGCGCCCTTTCCCGGTCACAAATTTAAGTGACGGCCAGCGTGAATTGGCCGGAACCACCGCGGCGTCGAGGACTTCAAAGTTCCATTCCTGCGCCGCGATTCCTTTAAACAAATCATGCTTGAGACCCAACCGCTGGATGCGAAATTCAGCCCCCTGAACCGGACGCTTCAGCCCCTCAACAAAGCACAGGCGGCCGCTGCGGCCTGCCGAATCCCAGCTGGTGGGGGGCGCAATGTAATGGCCAAGCCCAATTTTTAGGAATGAGATGGGCGGGAATAATAATAGAAATAAGCAGGCCGCGACGAGGACGGCGAGGAGAATGAGCGCGCCGGCCAGACGACGCGGCGGGAGCTTCATTTTTTGCGGTTGCGCTCCCAGAGAATGCCTTCAAAGCGCAGAAGCCGGACAATTCGGCGCGTCACGATGACGCGGTCGAACGCATCCACTACAAGGGTATCAAACTGAGTGCCCCGATGCTGCCGTAATTCAACCAGCGCCTCTTCAATTGTGGTGCCTTCCCGATAAGGCCGGCCGCCCACCAACGATTCAAATGCATTCACAACCGACAAAATACGGGCGCCCACGGGGATATTATTCCCCTTAAGTCCATTCGGGTATCCGGTGCCGTCAAAATTCTCGTGTGAGGCCAAAATAATTGGGGCCACAGGCTTCAGACTGTTGAAGGATTGAACGAGTCGGGCCGCATGCACCGGATGCTGCCGAATGAGATTAACTTCCTCACCCGTGAGTTTGGACGACTTCTTCAGAATCTCATCAGGAAGCGAGAGCTTGCCCGCATCCTTCAAAAGCGTCGCGTAGTGAAGCGCTTTTTTCTCTTCGTCCCCCATCTGCAAAATGGAGGCAACCCCCATCGTGAGGGCGAGAAGCGTTGCTGGGCGGATTTTGCGCTGAGGCGAAAAGCGAGTGCCAAGGATTTTGGCCAGCGACTGAATGGTTTCGAATGTGACGCGTTTTTGATCTTCATAGAGCTCGGCGTTCTTGATCGCGACGACCGCTTCCTCGGCCAACGTCATGAGAATGTCTTTGTCAAAGTTGTTGAATCCAGCTGGATCTTTTTTGCGCCTTAGCGTGATGACGCCGATCACATCTTCATCGATCATGGGCACCGAGAGCACGTCTTTTCGCAGAACCACTTTGGCCGTCGCGCAGACCCGCCCCTCAAATCCTTCACCCATTCGCAGCTTTCGGCCTGGCCGACCCCGCATCGAGTCCCGTGTATTGCCCCGTTCGGTAAGGCGCTCTCCGCCTGATTTGCGGTCCACGCTGAAGATCACGCACTCCTTGGCTCTGAGAACCTGCGATGTGAGCACCGCCAAACGCGCGTAAAGATCATCCAATCCGCTGATGGTGTTGATGAGGCGGTGAATGGTGTGAACGGTCGAAAGAGCGACCATGCGGGGGCGAAGACTGTCGGAGACTTTTTTAAGCTCAATCCCCTGCTGTGCATGGGAGACCAGAAGCTTGAGATTGGCAGCCAACAGATGATAGACCGGCCGATGAGCCGACTGGCCCTCCAGATGCGTCAACGCGACGCCATGCCAACGATTCTGCTCAAACACCAGCGGAATGCAGTGTGTCGACAGTTTGTGTTGCTGGCAATCGAGATCAAACCCCAGATGTGTGACGTCCGGTCTTCGCGATATCTGAGCCAAGAGCGCCTTGCGGCACGAAAAATCCATCACACGGGGATCCTGCCAGACAGCCCAGGTTTGCCCGTCCATCTCGGCCCACATCCGATCCCGATTACGGCTGACGGTGAACAGCCACCAAATGGGACTGCCTAGCAAAGGCGCAAAAAAGGTCCGCTGTCGTTTGAATTCAGTATGCGAGAGAAGAGATGTCCAGAGCTCAGGAGATGCGCTTCCGAATCCGGTTACGCTCATGCGCCGACGAGGATGGGCGGCACGGGCGCGGGCGCCTCGGGCCGGTCATTGGGAAGGCGGATCATTTTGTGCTGGCGGTGCAAATCCAGCATAAAATTAATATTTTTTAAACCAATCGTCCAAATATTGAGGTTCTTAGCCAAAAGTTTTGCGTTGCCGTCCATGCCGTCCAGATAAAGGATCATCGCCCGCGACTTGCTGCGCGGCGAGGTCTTGGTTTCGGTTAAAAAATTGCGCACATCCCGCTCAGTGACCGGACGCATAAATGCGCGAATATCCCATACTGACCGCGCTCCTGATGCGGCAATCCGGCACATCCCGTCATCACGCGATTGAACAGCGACACGGCTCATGCAAGGCAGCAGGCGGGATTTTCCCTCCCACTCTACCCGATCTCCTGAGAAAGACGCGATCAGCGATTCTAGGCGATCGGTGTCGGGAAGCGCGTTCGACCGCAGGAATGATTCCATGACCGACTCCAGATCTTTGATAAACAAAAACGACCGGGAGGGCGCATCAACGGCAAGCGAAAGATCCCGGTGCCGATAAACCGTGCTGATCCAAAAACGAAACATCTGATCCGGCAATGAGTAGAGCGATCCGTTCTTAACGACCAGATCGTCTTCAATGAGCGCGGCCAATTGACGCAGGCACTCCGCCTGACTGCGGCCGATCTTAAGCGCCAACTCCTTCACCCGGCAAGCGCCGTTTCCTAGCTCCAACAGCATCTGGCGGTAGGATCCGGACACACGGACATCGGTCCAGCGGGACAGTCGCTTCACAAAACACTGATTCAGAATGCCGTCCGCATCGAAGAGAGCCCGCTTGAACGCGCCGAACACCATGGAGCGCGTCACCTGGCCGCTCATTTGGCGCTCAGTTTCTTCGCGCATAAGCCTCGTGAGAACGTTCAAATAAAAGGGGTGGCCGTCCGTGCTGGCTGTGACAAAACACCGTGTCGGCGCATCCATCACGGCGGGCTCGAGACTCCGCTCGATAAAGCGGCTCGATGTGGCGTAATCAAAAGACCCGAGATCAATTCTCTCAAAATGGCCAAAAAGGAGCGCTAGCTTCTGAGCGAGGATCTCTCTGGCAAGTCTCACCGAAGAGCTGAGCAGGATGTACTGAGTATCCTTCTGCACCATGAGGCGCTTGCCGAACACCTGAAAGGCGTGCTTGACCGGGAAGTCTCCCAGACGATGAAATTCATCCAGAATCACGACGCAACGGCGGTTGGTTTCGCGGAACACATGCGTTGGCATTTCTAGGAGCGAAACGTAAGCCTTGTCCGCGTCGCCTTTTTGAAGCAGTGCAAAAACTGCCTTGGCCGCGGATGCGGTCTGGGGAATTTTTTTGTCCGCACATGCAATCAAAGCATCCCAATCTGTTGCGGCAGCGGCCTCGCTTCCGGAGTCAGCCCCGGCTAGCGCCTGAAACAACAAAATACGGCAAAAGTGCTGAACAAATGTATCGAAGGAGTGCGAGGTGAGATCAATGTAAACGGGCAACACCCGACCATCCCGTGAGGTGTGGAGGTGCTGAAGCAGGATGGACGTCTTGCCCAGACGCTCCTCGCCAATGATGGCCAGGTTCTGTCGGTAACCGTCTCGATGGGCAAGAACGCGCTTATTTAGGGTTTCGAGGATCTCCTCACGACCGAAGAAGAGACTCCCGACAACAGGGTCAGAAAACATGTAATTTTTTATTAAGCTCTGGGTAAAATTTCCGTGTGCGTATTCTACTGCCGCACCAAACCACCGTCAACCCGCAAAGACCAGAAATCGGACACCGCCCGCACGAGTAATCCTTTGCTCAGAAGGCGTTAGATCCAAGGCGCTTCGACGCAGGCGTACCAGCGGTACGTCAAGGAGAAGCAACGCCGCAGATGATGCCTTATGAGCAAAGGATTGGAGCGACCTGCGAGAATCGAACTCGCGTCTCGAGCTTGGGAAGCTCGGGTATTGCCACTATACGAAGGTCGCAATGGCGTTCTGCTGAAAAAACCGTGTCTGCGTCGTTGCTCGGGCGCTTGCGTAGCGCTGCTACGCTGCGCTTCCTCGCGCCTAGCATCCACGGCTTTTTGAGCAGAACGCGGCCAAAAACCGAACCTCAATCCATGACTACTGACCCGCTTAGCCGCCGCTGCGCGGCGCTCGTGCTGGCTGCGCGGCGCCGAGCTGCCCTTACAGCAAAAGGGTCTTGCGGTATTCTACCAAACGTTTTTGGATTTCGGCGGGTTTGAGCGCGGCGAGGCGTTTGACGCTAAAGCTTTGGACATTGAAGGACGCGACCACGGAGCCGTGTAAAATGGCCTCACGGATATCCTTGGGTTTGGGCTTGTCGCATTTGGCAAGATATCCCAGAAAGCCGCCGGCGAAAGAATCTCCGGCACCGGTCGGGTCCATCACATTGTCCAAGAGATAGGCCGGGATCGCAAAATGTCCCTCGGCCGTAAAACAGATAGCCCCGTACTCCCCGCGCTTCACCACAACGATCTTGGGACCAAGCTTAAAGAGGCGCTGGACGGCTTTGAGGAGATGTGCCTCCCCTGACCATTGACGAATCTCGCCATCGTTCATCAGAACAATATCCACGTGGCGGAGGACCCGCTCCAAAGACTTGGGAGCGCTTTCGATCCAAAAGTTCATGGTGTCGCAGGCCACCCACTTGGGCTTGCGCGATTGCTGAAGCACACTCCACTGCAGGTCGGGGTGAATGTTGGCCAAAAAAAGATGCGGCGCGTGGAGATGCTGTTTCATCAACACGGGCTTAAAGCTCTCAAACACATTGAGCTCGGTCTTTAGCGTAATGGCGCGATTGAGATCCTTTTCGTAGTAACCCTTCCAATGAAACGTTTTGCCCTGCTCGACCAAGAGCCCGTCGATCTGAATCCCAAGCTTCTTCAAAAGCTGGATATGCTCCTGGGGAAAATCATGCCCCACTACTCCCACGAGATGCACGGGGCAAAAAAACCGCGCCGCCGCCGAAAAGTAAACCGCCGATCCGCCAAGCGACCGTTCCGCAACACCGAACGGTGTTTTGACCGAATCCAGGGCGACAGAGCCGACAACGACCAGGTCGCGTGAACCGCTATGAGTTTTGACTTTTTTCATCGAATGATCTCCTCTTTGATCAATAAATCTTTGAGCTTCCTGGCGGCTTGCTGAACATCGGCTGCGTCTTGAACCGCCCGCACCACCGCCAAACGTGACGCGCCCAATGTGATCACTTGCGGGGCGGTTGAGAAATCGATTCCGCCGATCGCAAAAAATGGCTGGTCGAAAGTTCCTAAAATACCCTTAATCCGGTCCGGGCCAACGGCTCGGTAGTCGGGCTTGGTCGGCGTCGAAAACATCGGTCCAAAGCCCAGATAATCCACATCCTCGCGGCCGGCGGCAACGGCCTGATCAATGGAATGCGTCGACTTTCCGATCAGGAGGTCCGCGCCCACTATCCGGCGTACTTCGCCAACACTCAGATCGTCCTGACCCACGTGAACCCCATCCGCACCGGAGTCCAATGCCGCCCGAGCATCGTCATTGACGATAAACAGCGCTCCCAGGCTTTGAACCACCGCGCCGACCGAACGGGCTCGGCGGACCAGCTCGGACTGATCGGCACCCTTCATACGCAATTGAATGATATCCGCGCCGCCCAAAACAGCCTCGCGGGCGATTTCTTCGGCGGGTCGACCGCTCGCGCTGGCGCCGCCCAGCACCACATACAGACGAGCCGTGTTAAGCTTTGCTTTTCTCGTAGTCATACACTTCAAAACGAAGACGTTTGATCCGGACGCTCAACCCGGCGTCCACCAGCTTCAGAACCTCCTCAAGCACCCGCAGTGATTCCTTCACCCGCTGCAGATTGGCAAAATAGATATCCGACGTGTCCGCTCGAACTTTTTCGTGCCGGTGCGGCGCGCGCCCCCCGTCTTTAGAGATGTCTCGCCCGCCCAACAAAGCCTTGCGGGGCAATTCTTTTAGAACCCCGGTCACTGTGTGGCGGATTGACCGCAATCGCGACGCGCGCGCTTGTGCGCGGACACCGAATCGTTCCAAATCCTCACAGACTCTCAGACCTTCCCGAACCCGATTAAAGTTGGCATCCAGCAGCGTCCAGCAGGCGCGCGGCACCGTTCCGCGGGCCGCGGGACTCATTTGCCCTTCCCGCGGATTTTATCGATGATGGAAGTGGTTGAGCGGCCCTTGATAAAAAGGCCTGAGATGACTTTGCCGCCGCGCGCTTCAACGGTATCGGCGCCAACAATGCTGCCGGTGGACCAATCGCCGCCTTTGATCAGAACATCCGGCTGGACTTTACGAATCAGCCGCGCGGGGGTGTCTTCGCCAAAGGCGATCACGCAGTCAACGGGTCTTAAATTTTCTAACAAAAGTTTTCTCTCCGCGAGCGGAAGAATGGGCCGGGTATGCCCCTTGAGGCGGCGGGTGGAAGCGTCGGAGTTAACGCCCACCACCAAAAAATCGCCAAAGGATTTGGCTTGTTTTAAAAATTGAACATGACCGGAATGAATCAGGTCGTAGCAGCCGTTGGTAAAAACGATGGTGTGTCCGGAGCGGCGGGCGGAGGCAATGCGCTTAAAGGGGTCTTGCTGGCCCTTCCGCTTCATGGCTGAAGGCCTAGCCGGCGGCCACAGCTTCATCCACCAATCGGCACAGAAGATGTCCGATGGCGATGTGGCATTCTTGAATATGCGCGGTGCGCTCCACAGGAACCACGATTGGAATGTCCGCGATTCGGGCCAGTTCCCCGCCGCTGCGGCCCGTGAGACCGATGGTCTTGAGCCCCTTGGCCTTGGCGGCCAAAATCGCTTGATTCACGTTCTTGGAATTACCGCTGGTCGAAATACCGAAGGCAATATCGCCGGCAACCCCCAACGCTTCCACCTGACGCGAAAAAATAGCGTCAAAGGCATAATCATTGGCGACCGCCGTCAGGATTGAAGTGTCGGTGGTGAGGGCGATTGCCGGCAGGGCGCGGCGCTCCGTCTCATAGCGACCGACAAATTCCGCCGCCAAATGCTGCGCGTCGCTCGCGGAACCACCGTTACCAAAGAAAAGCGTTTTGTTGCCGGCCATCACGGCCGCAACAATCGCCTGCCCGGCCGATTCCAGCGCGGGCATGAGGGTATCCAGCACGCGGCGCTTGGCCGCGATGCTGGATTCCAAATGCTCGCGAATGACGCCCTGCATATTGGACATTATCCGAAGAACTTCTGCGCCATCTTATAGAGCTCTTTGTCCACGACCTTGAGTTTCTTCGTTGCGTCGGCGATTTTCACCGCAGCGATCTCGGTCCCGCGAAGCGCGACCATGTAGCCGTATTTCTTCTGCTTCACGAGTTCCACGGCCTTCACGCCGAAGCGAGTTCCGAGCACGCGGTCAAATGCCGTCGGAGAACCGCCGCGCTGGATATGACCGAGTTCCGTGACGCGGGTCTCAAAGCCCGTGCGTTTTTCAATTTCTTTGCCAAGGGTGTGCGAAATTCCGCCCAACAGCACATGACCAAAGGAATCCTTCTTCTGCTGCTTGAGCACCAAGTCCCATCCCTTGATCTGCGCGCCTTCAGCCACCACGACAATGCTGAAGCTCTTGCCGCGCGCGTGACGCTTCTGGATGGTGCTGACAATCTCATCCATGGTCATCGCGAATTCGGGAAGCAGAATCACGTCGGCGCCGCCCGCGAGTCCGGCGTGAAGCGCAATCCAGCCGGCATGACGGCCCATCACTTCAACCACCATGATGCGGTGGTGGCTCTCTGCCGTTGTATGAAGACGGTCGATCGCTTCCATGACGATGTTCACGGCCGTATCAAACCCAAAGGTGTAGTCCGTACCCGAGAGATCGTTGTCGATGGTTTTTGGCACGCCGACAACCGGGAATCCCTCAGCCGACAGCTTCGTCGCCACGCCCAGCGTGTCCTCGCCGCCGATCGCGATGAGGGCGTCCAGATTGAGACCCTTCCAATTTTTCTTAAGATTCGCGAGGGCTTCCTTATCCTTATAGGGATTGGTGCGGCTTGTTCCCAGAATCGTGCCGCCACGGTGAAGGATGCCGGTCACCGTAGTCATATTGAGCTCCATGGCCGGGAGATTGTTCACCAAACCCGCCCATCCGTTCCGCAAACCAACAATCTCATCTCCGTAAGGCGAAGCCGCGCGCACGATCGCGCGTATAACTGGATTCAACCCGGGACAATCTCCGCCGCCTGTGAGGACTCCGATTCTCATGTTATTGCCTTTCTCTTAAGTGACCGTGGATTTTAATTTTGATCTTTGAGGTATTTGCCAAAAAGTCTGGGAATAAAGTCCGTGTAGTACTGCCCTCTCTTAAAGATCGGGTTACGGACGATTTCGCGGTGCAGCGGGATTGTGGTCTTGATCGGCTCAATCACGTATTCATCGAGTGCCCTGGTCATGATCTTGATAACATCCTCGCGGTCTTTCCCGTGCGCCATAAGCTTAGACACCATCGAATCATAATAGGGACTGACGGTCTGCCCGGCTGCAATATGCGTGTCGATCCGAATCCCGGGCCCGCCGGGAGCATAGTACGTATTAATCGGGCCGGGAGAGGGGGCAAAATTATTTTGGTAGTCTTCCGCGTTGATGCGGCACTCCAGCGCCGCTCCGTTCAGGGGTACCTTATCCTGCTTCTTAATGGTCATCGGAGCGCCGGACGCAATAATGATCTGCTCGCGCACAAGATCCAGTCCCGTCACAAGCTCCGTAATCCCATGTTCCACCTGAATGCGGGTGTTCATTTCGAGGAAGTAAAAGCTGCCGTCCTCGTTCAAGAGAAACTCGACAGTTCCCGCGTTGAAGTAGTTGACCGCTTGCGCTGCCTTGACCGCGACATCACCCATTTTTCTTCTCAGCTTGGCATCGACCGCCGGAGACGGGCTCTCTTCGAGCAGTTTTTGGTGGCGCCGCTGAATGGTGCAATCGCGTTCGTTGAGATGGATCAGATTGCCGTGGCGGTCCCCGAGAACCTGGATTTCTACGTGACGGGTTTTTTCAAAATATTTTTCGATATAAATCGCCGCGTTGCCGAAGGCAGCCTCGGCTTCCCGCTCGGCCGTCATGAGCGCACTCACCAACCGCACATCGTTATGACAAACCCGCATCCCTTTGCCGCCGCCGCCTGCGGTCGCTTTGAGGATAACGGGATACTTTAAAGTCTTTGCGATTTTCAGCGCGTCTTCCTTGTCCTTCACGCGGTCAAAACTTCCCGGAACCAACGGCACACCGGCCTTTTTAACCGTTTCGCGGGCGGACATCTTGTCTCCCATCCGACGAATGGAGTCGGCCGACGGTCCGATAAACTTGATCTCGCAGGATTCACAAACTTCAGCAAAGTGAGCGTTCTCGGCCAAGAAACCATAGCCCGGATGAATCGCTTCGACATCCGTGATCTCGGCCGCGCTGATAATGGCGGGAATATTTAAATAACTGTCCTTGGGCATCGGCCCGCCGATGCAGACGGCCTCATCAGCGGCTTTGACATGGAGAGAGTCTTTGTCGGCTTGTGAATAAACGGCAACAGTCTTGATACCGAGATCATGCGCCGCCCGATTGATCCGGAGGGCCACTTCACCGCGATTGGCGATTAGGATTTTTTTAAACATGGTTGCGTCGTGGGACTTGATGGATGCCCACGGTTACGGGGCGACCGTGTAAAGCACCTGACCAAATTCGATGGGAGAGCCGTTCTGGACATGAACCTCAGTGACCGTCCCCTTGATCTCAGACTTGATCTCATTCATGAGCTTCATCGCTTCAACGATGCAGATCACCTGTCCGACTTCGACTTTCTGACCAACCTTCAGGTAGGGTTCGGCGTCCGGAGCGGGGGCAGAGTAAAAAGTTCCGACCATGGGCGACTTGATCGTGATGCCGGTTGCCGGCGCGGGCACAGCTGGTGCTGCGGCGGCCGGTGCGGCAACTTGCTGCTGCGCGGCCATCATGCGCGGAGCTTCCTGCATCACCACTTGGTCTTGCCCTTTTTTAAGCTTGATCTTCGCCCCATCCGTCTCAACTTCGATCTCGGTGAGATCGTTGTCATTCATCAGCGTGATCAGGTCTTTGATCTCTCGTAAATTCACGGCTCCTCCGAAAATTATGCGCGTTCGATGTAGGCGCCGGTGCGTGTATCCACTTTCACCATGTCGCCGGGATTAATGAACAGCGGCACCTTGATCGCGGCGCCCGTCTCTAGAGTCGCGGGTTTGGATCCGGACTTCGCCGTATCCCCCCTCACCCCAGGTTCGGTTTCCTTGATCTCCAGCACCACGGATGCGGGTAATTCAACGGTCAGAAGCTCATTGTCACCGTAAAGTCCGGTCACATTCATATTTTCTTTCATGTACTTCAGCTGCTCCTGAATCATGGCGCGGTTAATCACCACATCCTGGTAGTCTTCATTGTTCATAAAATGAAACAGGTCCCCTTCAGAGTAGAGGTATTGAAGCTCGTGCCGCTCCAAAAAAACATCCTCGAAGGTGTCGCCTGAGCGGAAAGGCTGCTCCAGTAACTGCCCGGTCTTAAGACTGACCAACTTGGCGCGCACAATTGGAGCGCGTTGCTGCATTTTGACGTGCTGAAACCATACTATTTGAAAGAGCTGGTTATTGTATTTAATAACGACGCCGTTCTTAAACTCATTGGCACTGATCATAGCTAGCCTTATCGGTTAATGGATTGGAGTTTTTTGGGGATGCCGGCGGTCAGCACTTCAGCGCCGCGGTCCGTGATCAGGAGCATATCCTCGATACGGACGCCAAATTGGCCGGGCAGATAGATGCCTGGCTCAACGG
>JAGOUK010000084.1 GCA_018061225.1 Candidatus Omnitrophota bacterium
CAAATTTTAGGACCGATGGTCAAAAATTGGAAAGAGGTGCTGGATCCGGCGCTTTCCGTCAACCGTAAACGCACTTCGGGCAGCACGCGGCCCTCGGAAGTGGATCGTCAAATCGCGCGCTGGGAGAAGGAACTTCGTGCATCTATTTAATTTTAAGAACAACGAACTTCACGCAGAAAACGTGCCCGTCCGTGACATCGTCAAAAAGGTCGGCAGCCCGGTTTACATCTACAGTCTGGGAACTTTTTTGCACCATTACAAGAGGCTGAAGAGCGCCTTCGCGCCGGTGGATAATCTTATCTGCTTTTCGGTGAAGTCCAATTCTAATTTGACCGTCCTTAAGACGCTGATCAAGGCCGGGTCCGGTCTCGACATCGTGTCCGGCGGCGAACTTTATCGCGCGCTTAAAGTCGGCGCGGATCCCAAGAAGATCGTGTTCGCTTCCGTCGGCAAATCGGATGAAGAGATCGCCGCGGCGATCAGCGCCGGGATCTTGTCCTTCAACGTCGAGTCCGAAGAGGAGTTAGACGCGATCAACCGCGTTGCCTCCAGGCTGAAGCGCCGTCAGAACATATCGCTCCGCATCAATCCTGACGTGCAGCCTAAGACGCATCACTACATCACCACGGGCTCCAAGGGGAATAAATTTGGCATCGATATGGAAACCGCTTTTCGTCTTTATACCGACGCGTCCCGTTATCCGTTTTTGAAGTTTAGCGGCGTTCATTTGCATATCGGTTCGCAGATCACCGAAAGCACGCCTTTCGTCAAAGCCCTTAACCGCGCCTCCGCGTTCATCGCCCGCCTGCGCAAAAAGGGCGTCGTCATCAACACGATGAATATTGGCGGCGGTCTGGGCATCATTTATTCGAATGAGCAGCCTCAAACCGCGGCAGAGTACGCCAAGGCCGTATTGCCCATCCTCAAGAAGCTCAAAGTGCGCGTGATTCTGGAGCCGGGTCGTTTTATTTCGGGCAACAGCGGCATTCTTGTCACGAAGGTGCTTTTTTGGAAAAGCTCACCGACGAAGACTTTTGCGATCGTCGACGCGGGCATGAATGACCTCCTGCGCCCTTCGATCTACAGCGCGTATCACGAAATCGTAACGGTGCTGAAGCCTTCGCGCTCCGCGAAGATCCTTCCCGAGGTGGATATCGTCGGACCTATCTGTGAGTCAGGGGACTTCTTGGGCAAAGGCCGTAAGCTGCCGAAGCTTGAGGCTGGTGATCTTCTGGCCGTCATGTCAGCCGGCGCCTACGGTTATGTGATGTCATCCAACTACAATTCCCGTCCCAGGGTGGCGGAAGTGGTGGTCCGGGGTTCCAAGTTTGCGGTTGCGCGCCGCCGGGAGACCATGGAAGACGTGCTGCGAGGGGAGAAGATCGTTAATGTTTAAGACGGTTCAGAGGCCCTTTTTGCAGTATTCGGCAACGGGGAATACTTTTGTTTTACTGGATAACAGGCAAGAGCCGGTTGCCGCGCCCGAAGCTGCGGCCAAGGAACTGTGCGCCAAGCTTAGCGTGGACGGGCTGCTCTTGATGGAATCGTCTGAGGCCGCGGACGTTCGCATGCGAATTCTAAATCCGGACGGCAGCGAGGCCAGTATGTGCGGTAACGGATCGCGCGCCGCCGCGCATTGGGCTCATCATGAGATGAAGCTGCCCGTGGAGTTTAAGATCGACACCTTAGCCGGTGTTTTGAACGCGCGGGTCGCGGACGATATTGCAAAGATCCGACTCACGGATCCGAAGGACTTTGGTCTGGTTGAAGGTTTTGAAGTACCGGGCGCGCTGCCGGGCATCTATTTTGTGAACACCGGCGTGCCGCATCTGGTAACGGAGCTCAAGGGTTTAGAAACAGCCAATGTTCACGAGCTCGGCAAAACCATTCGATATCACGAGCGCTTTAAGCCGGCGGGGACCAACGCGTCATTTTTTGAGGTGCTGGAGCCCGGGCTTATCCGCGTGCGTGTTTATGAGCGCGGAGTCGAAGGCGAGACGCTGTCCTGCGGGACCGGCTCGTCCGCCTGCGGCATTGTTGCCGCGCACAAGCATGGTTATGCGTCGCCGGTGCGTGTCCGCGTCCAGTCCGGCGATGAGTTAAATATTTATTTTGAGAAAACTACAACCGGCTTTAAGAACGTTGATCTGGAAGGCGCTGTGAAGTGCCTGAAGAAGGGGGTTATCGCTATATGATGAATTTATCAGGATCCATGACAGCGCTCATCACGCCGTTCAAGAACGGCAAAGTGGACGCCGCGGCATTGCGCCGTCAGATCGAAGATCAGATCAAGGGCGGAACCAGCGCGCTGATCCCATGCGGGACCACAGGCGAGTCGCCGACGCTGTCGCATGCCGAGCACCGGAATGTGATCGCTATCACCGTCGAAGCGGCGGCGGGCCGGGTGCCCGTGATCGCCGGAACCGGATCCAACAGCACGGATGAGGCGATTGAGCTGACCCGTTACGCCAAGAAGGCCGGAGCGAAGGCCTCTCTCAGCGTTGTGCCGTATTACAACAAGCCGACTCAAAAAGGCATGTACGAACATTTTAAGGCGATCGCCAAGTCTGCCGGGCTTCCCATTGTCCTTTACAATATCCCCGGCCGTTGCGGCGCGGGTCTGACGGCATCCACCATCGTTGAGCTGTCTAAGATCGATCTTATTGTCGCGGTTAAAGAAGCCACCGGAAGCATGGACATGGCCTCCGAAATCATCGGCCGGACCAAGTTGTCGGTGCTTTCCGGAGACGATTCTCTGACGCTGCCGATCCTGGCGTTGGGAGGGAAGGGAGTGATTTCGGTTTTTTCGAATCTTTTTCCAGGGCACCTGTCGGCGATGGTTCGCGCGTTCTTTGACGGGGATCTCGACGAGGCCCGCAAGCTGCATCACGCCATGATGCCGCTCTGCAAAACTCTCTTCATTGAGACCAATCCAATCCCCGTCAAGACGGCAATGCGGATGATGAAGCGCGACACGGGCATTCTCAGGATGCCGCTGACTCCAATGTCTCCGGAAAATGAATCTCAGCTCAAGCAGCAGCTTGAAGCGTTTAAGGCCTACCTCGCTCCGCGCGCGACGCGCAAAGGAGGCCGCTCATGATCCGTCTTGGGGTGGCCGGCGCGATGGGCCGTATGGGATCATCGATCCTGCGGCTTGCCGCACAGAACAAAAAGGTTTTTGAACCCACGCTTGCGCTTGAATCTTCAGGCAATGCGGGCGTAGGGCGGAATGTTTCGGAAGCCAATGCGCTGCTCACCGGTCTCGGTCTCGGGCAGATGATCGTGAAGTCCGCGCCGCACGCGGATTGGACTCAGCTGGATGTCCTGATCGACTTCACGGCGCCGGCCGCAACCTTGGAACATGCCCGCCTATGTTCGAAGCATGGCATCGGTCTCGTGATCGGCACCACCGGCTTTACCCGTCAGGAAAAGGCCAAAGTTCAAGCCGCCGCCAAAAATATTCCGATCGTCATGGCTTCGAATATGTCCGTGGGCGCAAATCTATTATTCGCCCTCGCGGCGCAAGCGGCCCGGGTGTTGAGTTCTGAATACGACATCGAGATCGTTGAAGCCCATCACCGTCATAAAAAAGATGCGCCGAGCGGCACCGCCGTTTCGCTGGCCGAATCCATCGCTGACGCCAAAGGCTGGAAACTTGAATCCTGCGCCGTCTATGGCCGTCAGGGGATGACGGGTGAGCGTCCCAAGAATCAGATCGGCATCCACGCGGTTCGCGCGGGTGAGATCATCGGCGAGCACACGGCGTATTTTAGCGGTCCGGGAGAAACGATCGAGCTCAAGCATCACGCCGCTTCACGCGACGCGTTCGCTCAGGGAGCGTTGGTCGCCGCGCAATTTGTTTCGAAGAAGAAAAAAGGCCTATTCAACATGCAGGATGTTCTGGGGATGAACCGATAAAAATGAAGATCACGTTCGAGCCCGCCAAAAGAGTCAAAGAGCTTCCGCCGTACCTTTTTCTTGAGATCGACCGCGCCAAGCGCGCCGCCCGGGAGAAAGGCGCCGACATCATCGACTTTGGTATCGGTGATCCCGATATGCCGACCCCGCAATTTGTGATCGATGCTTTTAATGTCGCGGTCAAAGACGCGTCCACGCACCGTTACCCGTTGGACGCCGGGCGTAAAGAATTTCGTGAAGCTGTCGCGGCCTGGTATCTCACACGCTTTGGAGTCAAATTGGACCCGGACACCGAAATCCTCCCGCTCATTGGTTCTAAGGAAGGGCTCACGCATCTGCCGTTGGCCATTCTCAACCCGGGTGACAAGGCCTTGGTGCCTGATCCCGCGTATCCGGCCTATTTGAGAGGCGTTTCGTTCGCGGGAGGTAAGTCGATCACATACCCGCTTCTGGAAAAAAATCGATTTCTTCCGGACTGGAACGCGTTGGGCAAATCCCGTCTCACCGGCGTCAAAATGATGTATTTTAATTACCCCAACAATCCGACCGGTGCCGTGGCCGGCCCCGACACTTTTGACCGCGCCGTCCGCTTCGGCCGTAAGCACGGTATTTTGATGTGTCACGACAACGCGTACTCGGAAGTCTACTTCGGTCATGAAAAGCCGGCCAGCTTCCTTCAGTCCGACGGCGCTAAGACCGTGGGTATTGAGTTCCATTCGCTTTCGAAAACGTTCAACATGACCGGATGGCGTCTGGGATTCGTCTGCGGCAATGCCCAGGTCATCTCGGCCCTCGTGAAAATCAAGTCCAATATGGACTCGGGGGTATTTAGCGCCATTCAATTGGCCGGCGCGGAGGCTTTTAAACGTTCCGCCAAATTCACCGCCGAGACAAACGCGATGTATGTCAAACGTCGCAACGTCCTTGTTGCCGGACTTCAAAGCCTGGGTTGGACCGTGACGGCTCCCGAAGCGACTTTTTATGTCTGGTTTCGCCTTCCTAAAGGTTACACGTCTTCCATGGAATTCAGCAAAATGATGCTGGAAAAGCACCATATTGTATGCACGCCCGGCGTCGGCTTCGGAAAAAACGGTGAAGGGTATATTCGATTTACGCTCACCGTTCCGGAGGATCGTATCCGCATGGCGGTCGAACGCCTGAAGAAGGGGGTTTGATGCACTCAGTTTACGTCGCGGTTGGCACCAATCAAGGGGATTTGGACGCGCACATTCAAACGGCGGTCGATCTCATCAAGGAAATTCCGGACACCGTTGTCGAAGGCCGCTCAACTTTCCGTGATTACGCACCGGAAGATACCGCGTCGGGGCAGGCAGACTACCGCAACGGCGTGCTGCATATCAAGACAGACCTGGGGCCTTTAGACCTTCTTCACAAGCTTCAAGTCATTGAGCGTCGAATGGGCCGTTCTTCCAAAGGTGATGGAGCGCCTCGTGTCATCGATCTGGATGTCTTATCTTACGGCAACGAAGTGATTATTCAGGGGAAGTCGCTCACGGTCCCGCACCCGCGGATCGCGCAGCGTATTTTTGTGCTCGAGCCGTTGGCCGAGTTGGCACCTGAGTGGAAACACCCCAAAAGCGGTAAAACCGCCTCCGAGCTTCTGGCGGAACTTCAATCCGCCGCTTCCGTCGCGGACGCAAGTGAAAGTTCTTCGCCGGACCTCGGCGCTTCAAGCGCAGCTTAAGCTGTTCCGTTCCGGCGGACGGACTATCGGATTCGTCCCAACCATGGGCGCGCTCCATGCCGGTCACATCGAACTTGTCCGCCGCGCCCGCGCCTCTTGCGACCGTGTGGTCGTCTCTATTTTTGTAAATCCGCTTCAATTTGGTCCCAACGAAGACCTCGCCCGGTATCCGCGCCGCCTCGCGGCCGATGTGGACATGTGCCGAAAGGCCGGAGCTGATATCGTCTTCGCGCCGGAGCCTTCGGCATTTCTCAGGATGAAAAGTCTCGTTAAGGTTCCGGCAGCGCCTCTTAAGAAATATCTTTGCGGTCCGTTCAGGCCGGGGCACTTCGACGGGGTGGCAACGATTGTCGCGCATTTTTTTAGGCTAGTCAGGCCGGATAAGGCATTTTTTGGACTCAAAGATTATCAGCAGTTTCGTGTCATCCAGGAGATGAGCCGCAAACATTTTGCTCCAAGCTTAGAGCTTATTGGCGTGCCAACGGTGAGAGAAAAAAATGGTCTCGCGATGAGTTCGCGCAACCGATACCTCAAGCCGCGCCGTCGCGCGGAGGCGGCCGCTTTATACAAGGCCCTGACCCGAGCCCGCGCAAGCGTCCGCAAAAACGGCGCCAATGCGGCCAATATCCGAGCGGAGCTCATCCGTGAGCTCGG
>JAGOUK010000085.1 GCA_018061225.1 Candidatus Omnitrophota bacterium
ATCATGAGGCCGTTCACCGCCTGCAGCTGTCCGCTCACGAGCATGTACTGTTCGTCCGATGTCTTGAAGTTGTGAAGGGCGCCGGGGTCGCCGCTCTGCGCTCTGCGGATCACTTCCTGACCATCTTCATCCCTCATGCCCTGCGTCTTGACGAGGACTCCCAATCGGCCGTCCTTGAGCTTGAACGGAATGAGTTTTTCCACCGGCGCGACAAAAATACTCCCCACCACGGCGTTGAGCTCATCAAACAAAACGTCATATCCCACCACGCCCTTCAGCCGCCAGCGCTCATTGTCATAAACGGGCGCGGCAAAAGACACCGTCATCTCCCCTGTCCTCGCATCCTCATATGGAGGGACAAAAACCGCGTTCTTCCCCTGCTTGGCGATCGAGTACCAGGGGCGTTCCTTGTAATTGAAGCCGTCAGTAGGCTCCCAGGACCCCGTGCGAATCATAGAGGCTCCGGAATCATCACCGTAATAGGCGCCCGTGAGGTGATTCTGCGCGGCAAAGTCGGATAGGTCCACGCGGATATCGGCGCCGGAAGCGATGGACTTTTCGACCCGATAGGCGGCGACCTGAGCAAGATTCATCCGCTCGTTGATCCACTTGTCGGAGAGGTCAATGGCCACCTTGACGGCGGTCTCAGACGTGGAGCGGACGTATTTTTTAAAGTTGAGATAGGAATGATATTGCTGGGCGCTGACGATCAGCAGGGTGAGAACAAAAACGCTCAAGAACAGGACGCTGCCGAGTTTGGCGCGGATGGATACGAACATGACTAGCGGTCTCCTGCGGCGTTAGGTAAAGCGGCTTCCACGGCGCGAATCACTTCATCGCTTAACGGCTCCTGACGCGAACCGAAGCGGCCGATCACCCGACCATCGGGCCCGATCAGGAATTTGGTGAAGTTCCACCCAATCGCACCCTCGTAACCAGGACGAGTCGTCAAATAGCCATAAAGCGGGTGCATCGATTTGCCCTTAACGCTGATCTTTGCAAAAAGCGGAAATGTGGTGTGATATTTGAGCGAGCAGAACTCGCCAATTTCTTTATTGGTTCCGGGCTCCTGCCCCATGAAGTCATTGGCGGGAAAAGCCAGCACTTCGAATCCTTTGGACTGATACCGCTGATAAAGTTCCTCGAGTCCGGCGTATTGAGGGGTGAAGCCGCAACGGGATGCGGTGTTCACGATCAAGAGGGTTTTGCCACGGTAAACCGAAAGATCCACCGGCTGCCCCTTTATGTCCGTGACGGCGAATGAATAAAGGCTTGCCGATTGCGTCGATCCGGCTTCATCAGGCTTGGATTCGGCCGCGATGGAACGCGCGACCCACACGAAAGCCGCCGCCGCAAATATCACAGCAATCCCCATCAGCATCCAGATGAACCGACTGTCATTTCTCATGCGCCCATTCTACCAAGCGTTTGCCCCTGCGGACATGGGAATCTGTAAAAGAATTTGATGTTTTTACTCAAATCGAATCGAAAGCATTGGTTTGTGCTTACCTGCATGCCCCTGTGTTATTTTAGGTTAATACTTTTCGTCTCGGGTACAAAAACAATTTGTTTGTTTCTCAACATATGTTATAATTTCGCCTATGGAAAAAGAAATCAAAGCCCTCGGCAAAAAATTACGTGAGCTCCGCCGGACCCGAAACATGACCATCCTGGACGTTTCGAAGGCCACCGGCATCGATATCGCTTCCCTCTCCCGTATGGAGAACGGCAAGATGACAGGAACTTTTAAGTCCCACTTGGCGCTTTCTAAGGCACTGGGCGTTCGCCTCCCCGATTTGTATGAAAAAGTGCTCGAAATGAGCATCGATGACGAGCCGGAGAATCTCTCGGCCGATCCAGTCCAGTCCATATCCGGAACCGTGATGTCCGAAATGCTCGCCGGGCTCGGCGGGGACCGCAAAATGACCCCTATCCGCCTGACGCTCAAGCCCGAAGCAATGACGCTCAATGAAGAGTTCCCCCTGGGAGCCGAGCGCTTTTTGTATGTGTTGAAGGGTAAGATCGAAGTGGTCTTTAAAGAATCTTCCCGCAGCCTCAAGGATGGCGACACGCTTTACTTCAATGCGGCGACACCGCATCATTTCTTGAACAAGACCTCCAAAGAAAGCTCTTGTCTCATCGTCACGACCTACCCACAGATCGATATCCGCGGATAGATTCTATTTCTTAGGGATGTTGTCGCAGCCGGTTCCGCAGCAGGAACCGGCTTTTTTATTTTTTCTGAAGCAGAATTTGAAGATTAGATAAAGCACGGCCAGCCCGACAACCGCTAGCGCGGCGAATTCGCCCCAATGATCGCGGAGCGCGTTCACGTGACTCCCCAGCCCATCTTAAGCCCGATTTGATAGACGGCAAATGACCCGCACCACGCCAGCAAAGTCATATACGTGACCATAAAAATTGGCCATCGCCACCCGCCGGTCTCCCGGCGAACCACCGCGACCGTCGACATGCATTGGCAGGCCAAAACAAAGAAAATCATGAGCGACACGGCCACAAGCGGTGTGTATTTGGGGGCACCGGTCACGGGGTCTTTTTCGGACCTCAGGGCAGCAATGAGATCTGTCGAATGCTCATCCGCGTCGTCCCCCACGTTGTAGATCACCGCCAGCGTGCTGACCAGGACTTCGCGGGCCGCAAAAGACGCGATCAGTCCAATGCCGATTTTCCAATCAAAGCCAAGCGGTTCGATCACGGGCTCGATCCAGTGGCCGAGCTGCCCCGCATAACTGCTTTTGAGCCGATCCGATTTTTGGGCGGCCGCGGGTATCGGGTTGTTGAGCGTTGGATCGATTTGATCCGGCTTCGGGTAACTTGCGAGAAACCAGAGCACGATCGATATCGCCAGGATCACGCTTCCGGCATTGGTGATAAAAAGTTTGCCCCTTTCCCAGGTGGCCATGCCAACGGTTCGGGGGTCCGGAATGCGGTATGGAGGCAGCTCCATGATGAAGGGAGATTGACGGCCTTTTAGCAGTGTTCGTTTGAAAACGGTGGCCATGGTCAGTCCTGCGACCAGACTGAGCGCGTACATCGACAGGAGCACCGCGCCTTTTAGATTGAACGGCCCGATCAGCGGCACGGCCGGGATGAAGGCGCCGATCATCAAGGTGTAGACCGGGAGGCGGGCGCTGCAGCTCATTAACGGCGCGGCCAAAATCGTGGCCAGCCGGTCCCGCCGATCAGCAATGGTGCGGGTGGCCATGATACCGGGAATCGCGCAGGCAAAGGAACTCAACAGCGGCAAAAATGCCCGCCCGTTGAGGCCGACATGCCGCATCACCCGGTCGAGGACAAAAGCCGCCCTAGACATATAGCCAAAGTCTTCGACAACAGCGATGAAGAAAAACAAAAGAAATATCTGAGGCAAAAACACGAGCACATTCCCAACGCCCGGGATGATGCCGTCCGCGATCAAGCTCCCCAACGCATTGTCCGGCAAGACGCGGGCCGTCAAAGCGGCGGCCGCGTTCACGCCGGACTCAATCCAGGACATGAACGGCGATGCCCACGAAAAAATCGACTGAAAGATCAGCGCCATGACTCCGATGAAGATCACCCACCCCCAGACCGGGTGCGTCACGACCGCGTCAATCCGGTCTGACACGGTGACACGTTCGGCGCCGCTCGCGGGCGTGACGCGTTTGACCAAGATTTCGATCTGCCGGTAACGCTCCTCGGGACTTACGGCGCGCAGCATCGCGATGAGGTCGCGGTCGGCGGCGGCAGCGTTCCGGGTGTGGCCGGATGCGGCGGCCGATGCAGGCAGCGCCTCTTGAATGGCTTGAATGAGATCGGTGATACCGACACCCCGATGCCCGATGGTCGATACACAGGCGACTGACAGCTCCTTTGCCAGCCGCGCGGGGTCGGGCCGGGATCCCCGCTCTTCAGCGGCATCCCACATGTTTAGCGCCAGGATCACCGGCACGCCGGTGTCCATGACCTGTAAGGCTAGGTAAAGATTCCGTTCAAAATTTGAGGCGTCAAGCACCACCAATGCCAAGTCCGGCCGGCCGTCTTTTTCGATGCTTCCGGCTAGGGTCTGAAAAACAATCTCTTCGTCCGGCGTCTGCGTGAGAAGGCTGTAGGTGCCGGGGAGATCCAGCACACGGACTTTGCGGCCGTCCGGGAGTTTAAGCTCCCCCTGCTTACGCTCCACGGTTACACCCGGATAGTTGCCGGTTGTTTGCCGCATCCCGGTCAGCGCGTTGAAGAGCGTGGATTTGCCGGCATTGGGATTCCCGATCATAACTACGATTGGAGAACGCGGGGCGGGTAAAGGGCTCATGAGCGCGTCCGTTTACAGGATGCGGACGCGGGACGCGTCCGATATGCGTATGGATAGGCGGTAACCCCGAACGGTGAGTTCAATGGGGTCGCCCATGGGCGCCAGACGCCTCACCTCTACGCGGGTTCCGCGGACGAGACCCATCTCTCTCAGGCGGTCCGTCGTCGGATCTTCGGATTCGAAGCCGTCGACCACGCCGGATTCTCCGGGTCTGAGCTGAGACAGCAATCGAAAAGTTGTGTTCATGGGAGTAGATCCAATAGTTGTTTGAGACTCGTTCTCATTATAGTTCACCGCTGCCAGCTGTCAATCAAAGACAGCGGTAACGCAATTATTGGATTGAGAGGAAGATGATGGAGGGTTATTTACGCTGCGAGAATGCGTAATTGCTGTAATTACGCTGCCGGATACGCCCAGATTGCCAGGCATCGTAAAAAACTTCGACAATTTCCGGATCAAATTGAGTTCCCGCGCAGCGTCTGAGTTCTTCAAAAGCTTCATCCGGCGTGCGGCCCTTGGAATATGGACGCGTGGTCACCATAGTGTCATAGGAATCCACGACAGAAACGATACGGCCTAAGAGCGGAATCTCTTCGCCTTTTAATTTGTACGGATAGCCGTTCCCATCCCAGCGTTCATGATGATATTTGGCGCCGTCGGCAATTTCCTTCATCCCTCGAATGGGTTTGAGAATATTCACACCCACCTCAACGTGAGTCTTCATGATGACGAATTCTTCGTCGGTGAGCTTGGCGGGCTTGTTCAAAATATGATCTTTAATACCGATCTTGCCGATGTCATGCAGAAGACCCGAAAGCTGGGCCGCCTCAAGAAAATGCCTGTCATAAGGGATGGTGCCTTTGTCGATGAGCTCGGACGCGATGACCAGCGTGTAATGAGACACCCGCTCAGAGTGACCCTTGGTGTAACGGTCGCGGGCGTCAATGGCGGAGACCAGCGCGCCGGCCGTATCGATGAGAAGATTATGCTCACGCTCCAGGGAATCCTTAAGGCCTTTGATGAGCTCGGCATTGGCTACGGCCATGGCCACATCATTGGCAAGCGTCGAAAAAACCTCAATCTCATCTTCAAGGTACTTCTCACCATTCAGCTTGTCGCCAAGGATCAGCACGGCGACCAGGTCATTCTTGTAGTAGCTGGGGACGCAGATCGATGCCCTCAACAACTCCATCTGCTGCTTGATCTCTGTAAATGCGATCGCGTGCCGCTCACGGCGGTTCACCAGGATCTCGAAGTTCCGGATATGCTCCAGCTCACTCAAAACAAGCGCTTCTTTCCGGTGAAACTTGTGATCCCTGAATCCATCATCCGATGCCTGGAAGTAACTGATCAAGGGCGATTGGGACTTCACGCGGATATAACCTATCGGGATTTTCTGACCGGCCTCACCTTTGGAGTCAATGAGAACATAGGAGCCTTTTTCACGATCAAATAAAAGCACGGCAACGTGTGTCGCTCCGATCTGACGATCAATAAAACGCGTAATCAGACGCAGAAGCGTGATCGGATCCTTCACCCGAATCATGCTCTTGGATGCGCTGATCAGCGCTTGATGCAGATCCATTCGGCCGTAAGCTGCCATCGTTTAAAGTTCCTTCATATAGCGGAACACCGTAGTCTCAAGGTCTTCAAGAACTAAAGGCTTGGTGATGTAATCGCAGGCCCCCAGAGACTTGGCTCTCACTATGGAGATCTCATCGTCAACTCCGGTCGTCATCAGAACCTTGGCGTCAGGCGCGACCTCGCGAATTCTGGGTAACGTGGTAAGTCCGTCCGCCGATCCTTTCATCATGACGTC
>JAGOUK010000086.1 GCA_018061225.1 Candidatus Omnitrophota bacterium
ATGGACCCCGAACGCGAATCCTTCGGCTACTATCCCCTGATCCACACGCTGCTCATGGGTATCTCGGGCGCTTTTTTGACGGGAGACCTCTTCAATCTTTACGTGTGGTTCGAAGTCCTGCTCATGAGCTCCTTCGTCCTGATCTGTCTCGGCGGCGAAAAGGACCAGATCGAAGGCGCGATCAAATACGTAACCCTTAATCTTATGTCGTCAGCGGTCTTTTTGGCGGCGGCGGGACTGACCTACGCGGTGCTCGGGACGCTCAATATGGCGGATCTCGCGCTGGCCGCGGCGCGTTACCCGTCACAAGGGATCGTGACAACGCTGGCCGTTCTATACCTCGTGGCGTTTGGGATCAAAGCGGCCATCTTCCCCCTTTACGCGTGGCTGCCGTCCTCGTATCACACGCCGCCCGCGGCCGTTTCGGCGATTTTTGCGGGCATGCTGACCAAGGTCGGCGTCTACGCGCTGATCCGCGTGTTCTGCCTCATCTTCATCGGCGACACCGCCTTCACGCACACGCTGCTGCTCTGGATCGCGGGCTTCACAATGATTTCGGGCGTGCTCGGCGCCATGTCGCAGAACGAAATGCGCAAAATCCTTTCTTTCCACATCGTGAGTCAGATCGGCTACATGGTCATGGGCTTGGCGCTGTTCACGCCGCTGGCGCTGGCCGGAACCGTTTTTTACATCATTCATCACATCATCGTGAAGGCGAATCTCTTCCTCGTCGCCGGCGTCGTCAACCGCAAGTTTGGGAGCTATGAGCTCAAAGAACTCGGCGGCGTGTACGCGCGCGCGCCATGGCTCGCGGCGCTTTTCCTCATTCCGGCACTGTCCCTGGCCGGCATCCCGCCGCTTTCGGGCTTCTTCGCCAAGTTCTCGCTGGCCAAGGCGGGCTTTGACGCGGGGCATTACGGTATCGTGGCCGTGTCGTTCGTCGCGGGCATCCTGACGCTTTTTTCGATGACGAAGATTTGGAATGAGGTTTTTTGGAAGGCCGCGCCGGCCGGCTCCCCCGCGGCGGATGCGCCGAACTCAAGCGGCTTCGCTTGGGTGGCTCCGATCGTCGTCCTGGCGGCGGGAACCGTGGCGATTGGATTATTCGGTGAAGGATTTTTTAAGATCGCGCTGGCCGCCGGCGAGCAGCTGATGCACCCTCAAGGCTATGTCAGCGCCGTGCTCGGACCTGACGCATCTGCGGCGTTCGTGACCGCGCGTGCCGCGGCGGGCGAAGCGGCCCCCATACTCTCCGCCGGAGCCGTGCTATGAACAACTGGATCAAATTTGTGACGCGCCTCCCGCTGATCCTGGCCTTCCTCCTTTACACGACCTGGGAGCTCATCAAGTCCAATTACCAAGTCGTCATCGCCGTCCTGCAGCCCGGCCTCAAGATCCGTCCGGGCATCGTCGCGGTCCCGCTGTCGCTCACTTCCGAAGCGGCGATCTTTGTCTTCGCCAATGTCATCACGCTGACACCCGGCACACTCACGCTCGACGTGGCCGCGGACAAGAGCTGCCTCTACGTGCACGCGCTGGTTCTCGGCGACAAGCAGGAATTTATCGACAGTCTCAAGAACGGATTTGAGAAAAAAATCTCGGAGCTCTTCAAATGACGCCTGACACCGCCGCCCAAAACCCCTGGCTGTCCCTGGCGCTCGGCATCGCGCTGGTATTCCTTGCCGTCTCGCTCGCGCTGACGGTGCTGCGCCTCATCAAAGGCCCGGGACTCTGCGACCGCGTGGTCTGTCTGGACCTCGTGACGCTCATCGTGCTGGGCTTCACGTCGGTGATGATGATTCACGGCGAGCAGCCGCTGCTCATGACGCTTCTCACCGTGATCGCGCTGATTTCGTTCTTAGGAACGGTGGCCTTCGCTTATTACGTGGACAAACGGGGGGCACGGCGATGATGGACCTGTCCGTGGTGAAGGACTTGTTCGTGATGTTCTTTATTCTGGCGGGGGCTTTCTTGTCGCTCGCGGCCTCGATCGGCGTGCTGAAGTTTCCGGACCTTTACTCACGGATGCATGCTTCTTCCAAGGCCGGGGCCCTGGGCGCCGGCTGCATGGTCGCCGCCGCGGCCGTTCACTTCTGGACGCTGCATGTGGCGATCGAAGCGGTCTTAGTCATTGTCTTCTTGGTGCTCACCGCGCCGGTGGCGGCGCATATGATCGCGCGGGCGGGATATCATTCGGGCGAAGCGCCGTCCTGGGAGGGCAGCGTCGCGGATGACCTCAAACGTCGGTCGGATGATGCGGGTGCTGGTCCAGCCAGTTCAAAAACTGATCGGCGGCCGAATCAATAATACTCCGGCAGGCGCTCACCGCCTGTTGACGGGATTTGGCATTTCGGTCAGCGATGCCCTGAAGATCGTCCAAATTATAAAGATACACGTCGGATAATTCGCTCACGTTCTCGTCCGCGTTGCGCGGCACGCCCAGATCGATCATAAAAACAGCCGTCCGCACCTTCCGCCGCATCCACGCCTGAACCCGCTCCCGGTGAATGAACGCGCTCGGCGTCCCCGCTGACAAAAGGATAATATCGGCCGCCGCGGCCTCTTCATCCAGGCGGTCAAACGCGACCGCCCGTCCGCCAAATTCCTCGACCAACCCCTCCGCTCTTTCCTGATTCCGGTTGACGATGACCAGCCCCTCGGGCCCGATGCCTTTACCAACCAGCGCCTCGCAGACCGACCGGGCCATCTGACCTGATCCGACGAGCAGCACCCGTTTATTTTTGAGCGAGCTGAAGATCTTGAGGGCGAGGTCCACGGAGATGGACGCGATCCCGACGCGGCCTTCACCGATCGGCGTGTCGGTCCGGACTTTTTTGCCCACCCGCAGCGCGCGCTGAAACAGTCCATTCATGCACCGCGACGTCATCCGGGCCGCGTGCGCCTTGGTGTAGGCGTCTTTCACCTGCCCCAGGATTTCTGTCTCGCCGACGACCATGGAGTCGAGGCCTGAGGCCACTTCAAAGAGATGTTTGACGGCGGCCGCGCCGGTGCGGCGGTACGCGTGGCTTTCGAAGACCGGTTCGGGCTCCCCGGAAAATTCCGCGAACGCCTTAACGATGAGACGGGCCGCCTGCTCGGGATCTTTGGCGGAACCGTAAACTTCGGTGCGGTTGCAGGTCGATACGATGACCTGCTCTTCGATCTTGCCGCCGGCGTTCAAAAAGGCGCTAAAGGACTGGTAGCGAAGATTGGTTACGGCAAACTTTTCGCGGAGATGGATGGGAGCCGTCTTGTGATTCATGCCTACAAGAAAAATCATCGGCCCGCGTGCGCTCCCCAGAAGACAAACAGCAGCAGCAGATAAAAAATAATGCTCACCACCGAGACCGTCCTCGCGCGCTCCAGCGCTCCTTTGCGCAAGACCGCGAGTCCGACATAAAGGACCAGCATCAGCACCGAAAGAAGGATCGACGGGTCTTTGAGCGCCTCGCCGAAGCCTTCCATCCCCGAAAGAGCGGCAGTTCCTCCGAACACTCCCATCGCCAGCGCGGCCGTGCCCACGGTGATAAAGGAAAAGTTAAGCCGGCTCGTGAGTTCCAGAGGCGGGAGCGCGGCAAACAACGGTCCGCCGGACTTTTTTTTGAGCAAACGGTCCTGCGCCAGGAACATCACAGAAAAGATTAGCGACAGCGTGAACGCCGCCAGCGCGATGAACATGCAGATCACGTGACTGCTCGTGTAACGAGTCCAGCCTTCTGTCATCGTCAGGCCGGGCGCCGCGCCTCTGCGCGCCAGAGCCATCACGCCCAGCACCAGACTCACCAGCGAAAAAATCGCCGGCGCCAGCGAAAATCGGCCAAAAAGCCGTGAAAATGAATACACCGCGAACAGGATCGCCAGCGTGATCAATGTCCCGCTAAAAAAATCCATCACCCAGGCTCCGCCGGCCCGATACACCGAAACAGCCAAGATGGCCAATACGGCAATGGATCCCGCCTTATAACTCAGACGTGACGCGATCCCTGCGAGCTTAAGCTCGGTGCGGTTCTCGGCTAGCACCAGAAGGATGCTGAGGAGGTAGAGAAATAGGGCGTATAAAAGATAGAGTTCCACTGGCGAATTATATCATTTGCTATAATGACCGACTATGAAACTCATCAAATTGCTAGGCTCGCTGCCGTTCGCCGTGCTCTTAATTTCCGGTTTTGCCGGAATCCTTATCCTCTCAACGTCGGTGGAGTCCCTTCACGGAACCCCGGTTGCCAAGGCTACCTTTTATGAGGCGCAGTGGTTCAATATTTTTCTGGGTTTGGTCTGGGTCAATATTTTTTGCGCGACCTTATCCCGCTGGCCATTCAAAAAGCGTCACACCGGCTTCGTCATCACCCATATCGGGATCCTGACGCTTCTCATCGGAACGTTGGTGACTCGGCTTGTCGCATCGGAAGGTCAAATGACACTGCTTGAGAATGAACAGTGGGACCGCCTGCAGCAAGAGGGGCTTAACCTCATCACCGCGCCGGAGGACGGGGCCGGATACGAGTTTAGGCTGCCCGAACGTTCCACCGGCAAGCCCCGCCGGCTCAAAACGCCTGATGCCAAGCTGGAGCTCTATTTTGAAGAAAAAACGGATCACGCGGGCTCCAAGCTTATCGTGAAGAACCGCGGCGAGAGCTTTAATCCCGCGGTTCAATTTACACTGTCGAGTCAGCGCGCGGGCGTGCGTCAGCAGGTCTGGTTAGTGACTCGGGACCTTGAGAATCCTTTTTCGGATGAGACGCAGCTGGGCCCGGCGCGTTTCCGCATCGTGGACGCGGATGAGGCGAAGGAGGTAGCCGCCCATGCAGAACTGCGGCCGGCGGACAAACCAGCGCATCTTATTTTGTCTGATAAAGCCGGTAAACCGATTGGTCACATTGATTTGCCTGCGGATAAATCCGAGACAGAGTTCGTGATCGATGACGGCCGCCTAACCTTGACCGACTTGCGATTCCTTCCCTATGCTTTGGTGGAAGAAAACCGTTTGATCAATCAAGGCGAGGATCGCCCCGATCGCCGTTGGAATCCGGCCGTCGAATTCACGGTACGAGACGCATCTGGCGCCTCCGAAAAGCACACCCGCTTCGCGCTTTTTCCGGAATTTGATTCCCTGCACGGTAAGGACACTCCTAATATTTTTGATCTCAAAGTTGATCTTCATACCGAGAGCCCTGAGGATGCGGCAGCGGCAGCGCCTTCAGGGCCGGAGCTCATCTTCGAAGCTCACGAGAACGCTCCCTGGACCTGGCGCTCGGTCAAAACGGACGGCACGATACGGACAGGCACCTTCCGCCGGGGCGAGACCTTTGAAACCGGTTGGATGGATATGCAGGTTCACATGGACCGCGTCGTTCCGCGCGCGGTGCTCAGCCGGCAGGTAGGACTTGTCGCAGCCGATGCGCATGATGCCGAGGTGGGGGCCCGTGTTTCTTATACGGACAAAGAAGGCGTCAAACAAGAAGGCTGGATATTGCTCTCCAAGCCGCTTCGGATCGAGACGCCCGCGGGTCGCTGGACACTCAGCCTTTCGGACCACTCGCTCAAACTCCCCTTCATGTTGCAGCTTAAGGACTTCCGTAAGATCGATTATCCCGGCACGAACAACCCGGCTTCTTTCGAGAGTGATGTGACGCTTTTTGACGCGGCCAAGGGCATCCGCATCGACCGGACGATCAAAATGAATGAGCCGCTCGATTACGCCGGCTGGAGAATTTTTCAATCGTCGTATATCCAGGATCCGCAGTATGGCGAGGCGTCGGTCTTCACGATCGCTAAGAATCCGGGTATTCCGCTCACCTATGGCGGGTTGATCATTTTGCTGTGCGGTGTGATCACGATGTTTTATGTCAAACCTTTTGGGAGCGGCTCACATGTACATTAATTCGCATTATTCGCAGATCAAACCCGGAATGCTATCGGTTGAGCAAAAAGGCGTGTCTCTTCGCGCAGAGCCGCTGGCGCGCTGTCTAAGAGTAGGCGCGCCAGCTCCTTGGACACCCTCGGCGGGGACGCCTCGGGCGTCCAAAAACGCTGCGAGACACACCTTTTTGCTCCTCGCGCTCGTACTGGGTTTGATTGGCTCATCGGGAG
>JAGOUK010000087.1 GCA_018061225.1 Candidatus Omnitrophota bacterium
GGTCCGCGACGATCGGAACAAAGTCCGGCGCGCCGATCTCGCCCAAATTAGAAACGATCGCGTGCTTATACAGCTTGGCTTGGTGCAGTCCGCGATTTAGCGTCTTGAAGTAATCGCGCGGCAGTTTGGGATTCTCGATCTGAGAGAGGATTTTTTTATTCGCGTGAACAAACAGCGCCGAATACACGGCGGCATCGCGCGGCGTGGCGCCGCGGCCGAGGTGCTGGGTTTCAGAACTGATGCCGTAGCAAAGCGCCGTCGCGACCTGCGAACTGATCTCGATCCCCGAAGCGAGCAGGTATTCGGACAAAATGGTCGCGGTGGCGCCGGACTCGACCTGCAGGTCGATGAACGCCGACTTGGTCGTCTTGCGCAGCGGATGGTGATCGATGACAATATCCGGCATCAGCCCCTCTGGCAGCGTGACATTCCCCGTGAACGGCTGCGAATCGACCAGCGCGACCGCGTCACCGGGGCGGATATCATTCTTCCCGAGCGGCTTGATTTTGATCTTGAGCAGACGGATCATCTCGCGGTTCTCGGCGCGGCCGACAATGCCGCTGTACCGGAGAATGCCGGAGATCTGACAGGTTTTTTGGACAAGTGTTTGCAGCGTGAGCGCGCAGCTGATCGTGTCCGGATCCGGATTGTCGTGCGTCAGCACAACAAGCCGCTTGGCCTTGGCGTTGACGAGCGTTGTCTTGAGGTCTTCAAGCTTCTTCAGTATCCCGGATGTGTTATCCACTGTATCCCCCGCGTTTCAAACAGCCGTGATCAGTCGGCGAGCGGTTGACGGCCTGAGAAGCCGCCGCTCAAGGGGTGCCAATAATCGATGCGGTCCTCCCCCTCCATCCAGCACAAGTACACGAGCTCTCCGTCCCGCTCCGAATAAAAGTCCACCAACCCGGGATCGATCCCTTTGAGCTCGCAGCCCTCTTCTTCAAAAAGTTTGAGAGCCTTCTGAAACGTCTTCTCCAGCCGATGAATGCTGTCCTGGAGGCTATCCATGTTCTTCCGGGCCTCATCCGCGGCCGCGCCGACGGTGCCGTGCGACGATATCTCTTCCACATCGTGCAAGTCCTTGGCCTTCACGATGCCTTCCCGCATCCGGCGCAGCTCCGGAATCAGAACCGCCAGTCTCGGAATCAGCGCCGTGGCCTCTTCGACCGTGAAGGTTCGAACGTCAGACATCAGAAATATCCGCGGTTAGTACCGCGGAACCGCCGCGTCAACGTGTTCGCTCCACGCGTCAATACCGCCGTCCAGATTCGTGAGCTTCGAGAAGCCCTTGGTCTTCAAGAATTGAATCGCCTTGCGGGACCGTCCGCCGTGATGGCAATGCACCACCATCTCCTTGGCAGGGTCCAGCTGTGAGAAAAACTCCGGCAGCTGCCCCAGCGGGATGAGCTTGGCGCCCGGAATGCGGCAGATCTTAAATTCTGTTTCTTCCCGCACATCCAGCAGCACCACATCCTTCTTTTTGTCCATGAGCGCCTTAAGCTCCGGCGCGGTGATCCCGGCGATTTCATCGGAGCCGGCGGAGGCGCCTTTTGCCGGCGCTTCATTCCCGCGGCCCACGCCGCAGAACGCGTCGTAATCAATGAGCTCTGTGATCGTCGGGTGATCACTGCACACCGGGCATTCCGGATTGCGGCGAAACTTAACCTGACGGAAGTCCATCCGCATCGTGTCAACCAACAGCAGCCGGCCGATCAGAAGATCCCCTTTGCCGAGAATGATCTTGATGGCCTCGGTGGCCTGAATTACGCCGATCAGTCCCGGAAGAATTCCGAGCACGCCGCCTTCAGCGCAGCTGGGAGCGAGATCGGGAGGAGGAGGTTCGGCAAAAAGGCAGCGATAACAGGGTCCCTTGCCCGGCCAGAACACCGTCGACTGTCCTTCAAACCGGTAAATCGACCCGTACACAAAAGGCTTCTTGGCGAACACGCAGGCATCATTGACCAGGTACCGCGTCTGAAAATTATCGGTGCCGTCGATGATGAAGTCGTAGTCCTTGAGAATACGCGTGATGTTTTCGCGGGTGAGACGCTCGCGGATGGGGATCACCTTAACATTCGGGTTGATGTCCTTGATCGAGTCCATCGCCGAGTCAACCTTTGGCCGGCCCACATCCTTGGTGCCGTGCGCGACCTGACGCTGGAGATTGGAAAAATCCACCACGTCGTCATCCACGATCCCGAGCGTGCCGATACCCGCCGCGGCTAGATAAAGGGAAAGGGGCGACCCGAGGCCTCCCGCGCCGATCATGAGAATTTTGGCGGCCTTGAGTTTTTCCTGACCTTCGACGCCGACTTCCGGCAGGATGAGGTGGCGGCTGTAACGCTGGATTTCTTCTTGAGTGAGGGCCATGTTTTTTCTCCTAAAATATTAAATTTATTATACAGCCAAAAAGATGTCATCACCGCTCAATTTGAGCTTGTAGGACTTGATCCGGTCCTGAGGCACCGTCTTACAGGCGCCGTTGCGGACATCAAACTCCCACGCGTGCCAGGGACAGGTCACCACGCAGCCGTCCAGGTAACCTTCCGCGAGCGGAGCTCCCTGATGCGGACAGACATTGCTGACCGCGTACAATTCGCTTTCTTTGACTTTAAAGATCGCCACTTGGCGGTCATCGACCACGACCACCTTGGCCCCGCCGACGGGGATCTCCGACGCCTTGGCTACTTTTTGCACAAGCCTTCGCCCGGAAGCCGGGCCAAACGGAACTCACCGGCACCGGCCTTGGCGATCTGATAAAGCGTCGACCGGTCTCTTAAGGCCGTGACGATCCGCGCGACCTCATCGGCGACGAAGTCCGCTTCCGCGACCGTGTTGAAACGGCCGAGGCCGAAACGAATCGACGCGTGCACCAAATCCGCCGACAGGCCGATGGCCTTGAGCACATAAGAAACTTCCAGATTCCCCGCGGAGCACGCGGAGGAGGAAGAAAGCGCGATCGAATCAAAGCTCTTTAGCAGCGACTCCCCTTCGATATACGCAAAACTCAAGTTGAGATTGTTCGGCAGCCGGGCGGCCATGTCGACAGGGCCGTTCGACCGGACATCGCCCAACCGCGCCTGTATCAACTGAAAAAGGTGATCCCGCAAACCCGCGACCCGAACCGCGTCCGAGCCCCGTTCCGCGCGCGCGAGTTCGGCAGCCTTGCCGAATCCGGCGATCCCAGGAACATTCAGTGTGCCGGGCCGCAGCGCTTCTTCGTGACCGCCGCCGCTCATCAGCGGCTCCAGCCGAACATGCGGGTGATCGCGCCGGACATAAAGCGCGCCGACCCCTTTGGGTCCATAAAGTTTGTGGGCGGATAAAGATAGAAGATCAATGTGATCCGCCTGGACATCGATCGGCAGCCAAGCCGCGGACTGCGTCGCGTCCGTGTGGAACAGCACGCCGTGTTCCCTGGCGATGCGGCCGATTTCACGCGTCGGCTGCAGCGTTCCGATCTCGTTGTTGGCCGTCATGACCGAGATGAGCACGGTCTCGGGCCTTATCGCCGCTTCCAATTCTTTGCGGCAGATGAATCCCTGAGCATCCACGTTCAAAAAAGTGACTTGGAATCCGTCGGCCACCAGCGCCTGCGCCGTCTCAATCACCGAGGCGTGCTCGGTGACGCAGGTGATGAGATGATTGCCTTTGGAACGGTGCAGGCGCATCACACCCCTGAGAGCGAGATTGTTGGACTCGGTGGCCCCGCTCGTAAAAATGATTTCTTCGGGACGCGCTCCGATCAGCGCAGCCACTTGAGCACGGCTGTCCTCGACCAGCGCTTTGGCACGGCGGCCAAAGAGATGATGAGGACTCGACGCGTTGCCGAAGTCCTCACGCAGAGCGGGCAGCATCGCCTCAAGCACACGAGGATCCACCGGTGTGGTCGCGTGATGATCCATATAGATAGGGAGTTTGATCAAGGAACTAAGCGGAGAATGAGATCCCGCATCCGCAGCTGCCCGTCGCGTTCGGGTTCCGAAACTGAAACCCTCCCCCAACCAGCTCGGTCGAAAAATCGATCTCTATTCCGTCCAGGTAGACGAAGCTTTTTTGGTCAGTCACGATCTTGGATTCGCCTTCACCGAAGACTTTATCCCATTCGCCGATCTTGTTATCAAGCTCGACATTGTAGGACATCCCGGAACATCCGCCGCCCTTCACCCCCACGCGCATAAAATAACCCGCCTCTCCTTTTTGCTTCAGGAGATTCCCAAGTTGTGTCTTGGCCGCGGGTGTGAGGGTAATCATTTCGGTGTGCTGCAAGCGATTACTCGTAGACTTCTTCTTCCGAGACCACGTTGCCTTCGCTGTCGTATTTGCGGATGATCTTTTTACGCGGCTGAGGCTGCTGGGCATACCCTTGCTGCTGATAATACTGAGGCTGCGCCTGCTGCTGATAATAAACCGGCTGCGGCTGAGCGTATTGCGGCTGACTGGGGGAGGCCGTCAATGTGTCGAGAAGCGCGCCGCCAATGACATTGGTTCCCGCGCCGATGAGGGCGCCGGTGCCCGCTTTGCCGCCCGAGGCCGATGCGGAGATCGCGCCGACGCCAGCGCCGAGAAGACCCGACTTGAGGATCTTCTTATTGGGATCTTCCTGGGGTTGTTGATACACCGGCTGCGGCTGATAGTAGACGGGTTGACGGTTATCGTATACCGGCTGCTGCGCGTATTGCTGCTGCTGCACATACTGGGGCTGCTGCTGAGCGTACACCGGCTGAGCCGCGTACTGCGGTTGTGCCGGTTGGCTGGGTCCTGCGGTCAGCGTGTCGAGAAGAGCGCCGCCGATGACATTGGTTCCCGCGCCGATAAGAGCGCCCTTGCCCGCGCTTCCGCCGGAAGCGCCCGCCGCGATAGCGCCGGTGCCGGCGCCGAGAAGGCCGGACTTCAAGATTTTCTTGTTGGGATCTTCGTTGCCGTAGGGATCTGTTCCGCCCGCGATAGCGGCGGTCCCGGCCAATACCAGGGTGGCAAACAACACGGATGCGACGATCATCTGATTCAACTGCTTGGGCTCGAGCATGCGATTCACCGTTTCCTTTCGAAGTCCCGTTAGCCGGGGGTTAGCGGAGTAATTTGGTCCTATTATAGCACGGACGGCCCCGCATCAAGAGGGGCGGAATGCCGTGTAATTGCTGGGGGATATTACAGGAGAGGGCTGCTTTTAGGCGTAAAAAAGCAGTTCGAGACGGTCGTCGCCGGGAACGGGATGCTTCTTTTGAAGCTTGAACCGCTCTGGGATAGGCGGATAGAAGGCATCCCCTTCATAATTACCGGGAATGCTGGTCAGATAGATACCATCAATCCGGTCCATGGTCTGGGCATACAACTCAGCTCCCCCCATGACAAAAACCACCTGCGTCTTAGCCGCTTCAAGAGCATTATTAATCGAATTAAAATATTGAATGTCAGTCCCCGGGGGCAGTTCTCTTTGAACGGCATCTTGCTGGCAGACCGTTGCAGCCGAACGGGTTAGAACAAAATTGGCTCTGCCAGGCAGCGGCTTACCGATACTCTCGTAGGTTTTACGCCCCATGAGCAGCGTCTGTCCCAGCGTCAGCGCCTTAAAGTTCTTCAGATCCGCGCCAAAATGCCACGGCAGCTTATTGTCCTTGCCGATCACGCGGTTCTCGGCCATCCCAACAATATGAAAAAGTTTCATGTCGATAAAGTCCGGTCAAACGGGCTAGACGGCGACGGGGGCCTTGATGGCCGGGTGCGGGTCGTAACCAAGGACTTCGATGTCCTCATATTTGAAGCCAAAGATGTCTTTGACGGCCGGGTTGAGCTTGAGCGTCGGCAGCGGCCGCGGCTCTCGGCTCAGTTGTTCCCTCACCTGGTCCATGTGATTGAGGTAGATATGCAAATCGCCGAAGGTGTGAACGAAGTCGCCGGGCTCGAGGCCCGCCACCTGAGCGACCATGTGCGTGAGAAGCGCGTAAGAGGCGATGTTGAACGGCACTCCGAGAAAAGCATCCGCGCTGCGCTGATAAAGCTGGCAAGAAACTTTGCCGTTCTGGACATAAAATTGAAAAATCGTATGGCACGGCGGCAGCGCCATGCTTTTTACCTCAC
>JAGOUK010000088.1 GCA_018061225.1 Candidatus Omnitrophota bacterium
GGATCAACCCGGTTTTTTCACTCAATTAAGAAAACTCGTTTTCCGCAGCACCACACTGACTCAGCTGTTGGATAACCTTTCGCGCGCCGCCCGCATGGCTGCCAGAGCCGCTTAAGCCGGTTCTTCGGCTCAAATTTTCCGCTTCCATCACCATAAGCCCTGTGTTAAGATACGCGACCTCGATATGAGACAGAAGGAAGTCGCCGCCGTCATCCTCGCCGCTGGGGCGGGGACGCGCATGAAAAGCGAGCTTCCCAAAGTCCTTCACCCCGTTTGCGGGGTGCCTATGCTGGGCCACGTGCTCAGCGCCGTCGGGGCGCTCGGGATCCGGGACACTTACGTGATCGTCGGACATCTGCGGAAGCAGGTTGGAGCGTACATAAAGAATTTTGACAGAAGAGCCGAGGCGGTTACGCAGTGGCCGCCTCGCGGAACAGGCCATGCTCTTTTGCAGACGCGCAAGCAATTGCGGTCTTACTGCGGCTCGGTGCTTGTCTTGTGCGGAGATGCCCCTTTAATCAGGAAGTCTTCGCTTGAGTCCCTCATCCGTACCCGCCATGCAAAAGACGCTTCCTGTGTCGTTCTCACTTTTAAGCTCGAAGACCCGACCGGTTACGGCCGCATCGTCCGCGACGCGCGCGGCAAAGTCGTTCGCATTGTCGAGCAGCTGAACGCGACGCCGGATGAGAAGGCGATTCGCGAAGTGAATTCCGGGATTTATTGCTTCGATGCCAAGGCGCTCTACAAGGCTCTGGACCGGGTGAAGCCGGACCCGATCAAGAAAGAGATTTACCTGACCGACGCGGTCGGGATACTGGCCGCCGAGGGCGGGGTAGAAGCGATCGTGACCGACACTCCCGAAGAGACGCTCGGGGTGAACACGCGGAAGGACCTGGCTTTAGTGACGAAGATCCGCAAGACAGCCATTTTGGACCGGCTCATGTCAGCCGGGGTGACGATCGAAGACCCTGCGACGACATTCATCGGCGAAGGCGTCAAGATCGGAGCCGATACCGTGATCCATCCAAACACGGTGATCGACGGTCCGGCGGTGATCGGCCGCAAATGCTCGATCGGGCCTTTCGCCCATATTCGCGCGGGCGTGAAGCTCGGGGACCAGGTCACGGTAGGAAATTTTGTTGAAGTGGTTCGCTCGACCGTGGGCGACCGGACGCTTGTGAAGCATCTCACTTACTTGGGTGACACGCAGGTCGGGTCCGACACCAATATCGGCGCCGGGACGATCACGGCAAATTTTGACGGCAAGAACAAGCACCGGACCGTTATCGGCCGCGGTGTGAAGGTCGGAAGCGGCACGGTGATCGTGGCGCCGGCGGCCTTGGGCGACAAGGCCGTGACCGGAGCGGGGGCGGTCGTGACGCGCGGCACCCGGGTCAAGCCGGGGCAGACGGTGGTGGGAGTGCCCGCCCGTCCGGCATCGAAGAAAAAAGTTTAGAGATCAGCGAGTTTTGTTTCGAACGATTTTTGTGGAGATGTGATCATGATAAAAAGTGGAAGACTGCTGCTCGTCTCAGGTAACGCGAATAAGCCTCTTGCCGAGGAGATCGCCAAATACCTTTCGACCTCGCTCTGCGGAGCGGTGGTGGACTCCTTCACGGAAGGAGAGATTCGGGTCCAAGTCCTGGATGACGTGCGCGGTTCGGATTGCTTCGTGATCCAGCCGACTTGCCCGGACCCCAACAAGAATTTGATGGAGCTTTTGACCCTGATCGACGCGCTGAAGCGTTCTTCGGCGGAACGGATCACGGCCGTGCTCCCTTATTACGGCTACGCGCGCCAGGACCGCAAAGACCGCCCGCGGGTTCCGATCACGGCCAAGCTGGTCGCGAACCTGATCACGGTCGCCGGCGCCAACCGCGTGTTGACGCTCGACCTGCACGCGGGTCAGATCCAGGGATTTTTTGACATTCCGCTGGACCATCTTTACGCGGTCAATGTGTTCGTGGATCACTTTGAGCGCAAGGGGATCAAGGACCTGGTCGTCGTATCGCCGGATGTCGGCGGCATCAAGATGGTTCGCGCCTACGCCAAGCGGATGAACTGTGACTTCGCCGTCGTCGACAAGCGCCGCATCGATGATAAGAAGATCGAGGTCATGAATATCCTCGGCGAAGTCAAAGATAAGAACGTCATCATGGTCGATGATATCTGCGCCACCGCCGGCTCGCTCTGCGAAGCCGCCGAAGCGCTGCGCCGTGCCGGTGCCAAAAGTATTTATGCCGCGGTGACCCATGGCATTCTCTCGGGTCCCGCGATCGAACGTCTCGACAAGTCTTGTATCGATGAGCTGTGCATCACCAACTCGATCCCGCTGAGCAAGGAAAAGTCGCATCCCAAGATCAAGGTGCTTTCGGTAGCGCCGCTTCTGGGCGAGGCAATCCGGCGCATCCACCACGCGGAATCGGTGAGCGGTTTGTTCGGCTCGATCGTTCTTTAACGTAACAGTTCTTTTAGGAGGAAACGTAGTATGAAGCAGGTATCCCTTTCGGTCGAAGCCAGAACCACGTCCGGCAAGTCGGCCAACAAAGTCATCCGCCGCGCGGGCAATATCCCCGCCGTCGTGTATCACCACGGGGAAGTTTCCTCGTCGGTCACCGTCGTCTCGAAGGAGCTCGATCAGATCCTTCATTCGGAAGCCGGTCAAAACGCGCTGATCAATCTCACGGTCAAGGACGAGCCGGCCCGCAAGGACCCGCGCCTGGTCGTGTTGAAGGAAGTGCAGCATCACCCGGTCACGGGCACCCCGATCCATGTGGACTTTCAGCAGATCTCCCTCACCGAGAAGACCCGCTTCGTGTTGCCGGTTATTCTCAAGGGCGAGTCGGTCGGCGTTAAGACCGACGGCGGAGTGCTCGAAGCTCCGATCCGCGAGATCGCGGTCCGCTGCCTGGTTACCCAGCTGCCGGAACACATCGAGATCGATATCACCAACTTGAAGCTCAACGACTCCATCCACATGTCGGACGTCAAGCTGCCGGAAGGCCTCGAAGTGCTGACCGACTCGCACGCGGTGCTCGCGCATGTCGCGGCTCCGTTCGTGGAGAAGCCGGTGGATGAAGCTGCCGCTACCTCGACCGAGCCTGAGCGCATCGAGAAGCCGAAGAAGGAAGTGGAAGGCGAAGCGGCGAAGGGCGGGGATGCCAAGGCGGCCCCGGCTCCGAAGGCCGAGGAGAAGAAGAAATAGTTTGGAATTCGGCGGGACTCCAGAGTCGAACACCATGAAAGCGGTGATCGGGCTCGGGAATCCAGGCGCGCAATACATCCGAACCCGGCACAACGCGGGATTTAGGGTGGTGGACGCGCTGACCGCCGGTAAGGGCTGGAGCGAAGAGCGCGAAAAACGTTCCTCGCTCGGAGGCCAGACGGTCCGCTACCGTTGTTCGGTTAAAAGCGGTGAATGGGTCGCGATCAAGCCGCTAACTTTCATGAATGCCTCAGGCGCCGCGTTCGTCGCGGCACTCAAGGACTTCGGGGTTGAAGCGGCGGATTCGCTGGTGATCCTGGACGATGTTAGTCTTCCGCTGGGGCGGCTGAGGCTAAAGCCCTCAGGCTCGTCGGGCGGACAAAAGGGTCTCGAAGATATTTTGAATCTCGCGGGCACGGACCAGATCGCGCGCCTGAGATTCGGAGTCGGCAACGACAAGATGCCGCCGGACCTGGCGGCATTCGTGCTGGCAGAATTTGAGCGGGAAGAAGAAAAAGTTTTGGAAGCGGCCATTGACCGGGCCAAAGACGCCGTCGGTGTCTGGGCCGGCTCCGGAATGGACGAAGCCATGAACCGGTTTAACTAGAGCGGTTTAACGAAGGAGAAGAAGCAGTGAATCAATACGAAGGTATCTTTATCATCAACACGACCCTGGATCCCCAGGCGATCCGCAAAGCCACCGCGGACATTCAGGACATCCTGACCCGCGAAGGCGGACAGATCGTCAATGTCGAGGAGTGGGGCCGCCGCAAACTCGCCTATGAGGTCAAGAAGCATTCGGACGGACATTATGTCCTCGTCAACTTCGATCTCCCGGGCATAAAAGTTTCGCGCGTGAAGGAGCTTGTCATCCTTAACGAAAACATCATCCGGCATATCATTGTTCGCCGTGTCCCGCGTCCGGAAGTGACCGACGCGCCCCGCGAAGAAGCCGGGATGCAACACAGCTACGCCGAATAAGTCGGCGTATCAGCAAAAGGAGCCATCATGGCCAGTCTCAACCGAGTGATGCTGATCGGCAATCTGACGCGCGATCCGGAGCTCCGCTACATTCCCAGCGGTACCGCCGTGACGACATTTTCGATCGCCGTCAACCGCGTCTACAAGACGCCTTCCGGTGAAAAAAAGGAAGACGTCAGCTTCATCCGCATCGTGGTCTGGGGCAAGATGGGCGAAACCTGCGCCGAGTATCTCAAAAAGGGCAGTTCCTGCTTCGTGGAAGGACGCTTGCAAAGCCGCAGCTGGGACGCCCCGGACGGTCAGAAGCGTTCCATCACCGAGGTGAACGCGCTCAATGTGCAATTTTTGGGCGGACGTCCCGGAGCCGGGCGCTCGTCAGAAGAGTATGGAGAGCATCAGCACGCTTCGAGCTCTCAGGGTCCGTTAGAAGAAATTTCGCTCGACATGCCGTCCGAACCCCCGGCGGGGATGGGCGGAGACGTCGCGCCGTTTTAACATTGAAACAAGAGGAGAATCAAAATGCCGCCCATTAAACGCGGCCGCGCTTCCGCGGCTAAGCTCAAGAACAAGAAGAAAAAAGTCTTCCGCAAGAAGATTTGCAAATTCTGCACCGACAAGGTGTTCATCATTGACTACAAAGACACCCCGCGCCTGCAGCGCTTCCTGACCGAGAAGGGGAAGATCATTTCCCGCAAGATCAACGGAAGCTGCAGCGGCTGCCAGCAGGAACTGACCGCCGCCATCAAGATGGCGCGCGAAATCGCGCTTCTGCCGTACGCGGCTTAAGCCCCGACAGAACCAAGGAGACGAACATGAAGGTTATTTTGAATCAAAACGTCGAGAACGTCGGTTCCGTCGGTGAAGTCGTCAAAGTTTCGGACGGATTCGCCCGTAACTTCCTCATCCCTCAAGGGTGGGCGGCCACTGCCACCGAAGGCAACATCCGCGTCATCGAGCTCAAGCAGGCCAAGGCCATTGAGCAGGAAAAAGAAGCCCGCGGCAAGGCCGAAGAAATCGCCAAGCGCGCCCGCACGCTGCAGGTTTCGATCGAAGCAACCGTCGGTGAAGACGGCAAGCTGTTCGGATCCGTCACTTCCGCCGAGATCTCCGATGCTCTTAACGAGCTTGGAGTGACCGTCGACAAGAAGCATGTCCGCGTGCCCAAGGCGATCCGCAAAGTCGGCGCCCATGACATCGAACTGCGCCTGTATCACAATGTCCGCGCGCTGCTGAAGATCCAGGTGACTTCGAAGAAGTCTGCCGTCAAGGAAGTCAAAGCCGCCGCCGAGACGACGGAAGCCGCGGAGACCGAGGTCAAGGAAGTCAAGAAGGCCAAAGAGCCCAAGGCTGCCAAGGAACCTAAAAAGTCCAAGAAAGAAGCCAAAGCCTAATTCAAGCAGATCAGCCGCCTCACGGCGGCTGATCTGCCGACCCGTTTCTGTTTAAATCCCGGTTGAAAATTTTGAGGTTTTGATCATGGCGATTCAATTTTCATCCACCGCAGAATTCAGCCGCTCTAAGACGCTGCCGCACAACATTGAAGCGGAAGCGGCGGTGATCGGCTCGATGCTGATCGACGATCTCGCCATCCCTCAGGCGATCGAAAAGCTCAGAGCCGAAAGCTTTTATCACCCCCCGCACAAACAGATCTTCAGAGCCCTCATCACGCTGTTCGAGGCCAATAAAGCCGTCGACCTGATCACGCTGACCGAAACGCTCACGCAGGACCAGACCCTCGACGCGGTCGGCGGAGCGGCGTATATCTCGGAACTTTCGGCCGCGGTGCCGACCAGCGCGAATATCGGCTACTACATCAAGATCGTTCACGAAAAGTACATTCTCCGCAGCCTCATTCACTCCGCGACGCAGATCGCCCAGGAA
>JAGOUK010000089.1 GCA_018061225.1 Candidatus Omnitrophota bacterium
GACTTGCCCATCGCAGTATCGCCCGGCCCCGATGCCGATCACCGGAATATTGAGTTCTTCGGCGCCGCGGCGGGCCAATGATTCTGGGACGCATTCAAAAACGATGGCGAAAGCGCCTGACGCTTCGAAGGCACGGGCCGCATCCAAGACGCGGGCCGCGGAATCAGGATCGGCGCCGCGCACACGGAAGGCCTCGCCTTCCTTGAGATCCTGCGGCGTGAGCCCCACATGTCCCATAACGGGAACGCCCGCTTTGACCAGCGCCTGCGTCTGCGCGGCTGCGCGGGGCGTCCATTCGATCTTAACGGCATCGGCCCCGGCCTTGATCAAGGATTTGGCCTGTGCTTTGAGGGCGGCCGGCGTCAATTGCGATGCTTCGTAAGGGATGTCCGTGATAATGGGTTTGTTCGGTGCGCCGCGGCGGACGGCGCCGGTGCAGCTGAGCATGATTGGTGTATCAGCCCGGCGCGTTGATGTGAACCCGAGAACCACGGTCGCGACGCTGTCACCGACGAGCAGCCAGTCCGCCCCGCCCGCTTGCGCAACGCGCGCCGACGGCGCGTCGTACGCGGTGATCATGACGATCTTTGCGGGGTTCTTGACGCGTTGGGACAAACGAATCGCCGCGTCAAATGGCGCCAGGCTCATGCGGCGGGATGGGCTTGCGGCGCGGAGGCGGATAAGGCAATGAGATTGCGGACCAGCATCAAGGAAGTTACGGGGCCGACGCCGCCCGGGACCGGCGTGATGAAGCCGGCGCGAGATTGTGCTGCAGCGAACTCAACATCTCCGCTTGGATGGCCGTCCACCACATTTTCTCCCGCGTCGACGACCACCGCGCCGGGCTTGATCCAAGCACCGCGGATGAGAGCGGCTCGGCCCACCGCCGCAACGATGATGTCCGCGGAAGCAACATGAGATTGGAGATCCTGTGTTTTGGAGTGGCAGAGCGTGACGGTGGCGTCGGCTTCAAGCAGGAGTTCGGCGGCGGGACGTCCGACGATGCGGCTGCGCCCGATGACGACGGCATGTTTGCCCGCGATGGGAAGTCCGGCTGCGCGGACGAGTTCGAAGCAGGCTGATGCGGTCGGAGGAAAAACTCCCGCGGCGCCGGCGGATCCGTAGCGAGTCCCCTCAGCATCACGATGCGGGGGTAATTCGGCAACGAGCGCCTGATACGGCAGATGTTTGGGCATGGGGCTTAAAACAAGGGTTCCAGTGACGGCGGCGTTTGACGCGGAGGCGTGGATGGCGGCGCGGACGTCCCCGGCGGCCGCGGAGGCCGGCAAAAGAGTCTTGAGATGGCGGATCCCGACCTTTTCCATGAGCCTGCCAATCGCTTCTTCGTAAAGCCGCGCGTCCTCGGCATCACCGACGCGGAGCGTTTCGAGCGTGACAGGCTTACCCGACGCGGCGGAGGCTTCCGTCACCTTGGCGCGGTATTGTTCGCGTAATTGTTTGGCCAGTTCGCGGCCGTCGAGCAGGATGGCGCTCATGATTTGGCGGGTATCTCCAGTGAAAAGGTTTCTTCCAGGCGGTTGCCGTACAGCAGTACTTGCTTTTGGAGGCGGTCGAGCCGCGCGCGGTGGAATTCTGTGAACTCGGTATCGGTGATCTCGCGAAGATTGATCTCGACGTTGAATCGCCCGCCCTTAAACGCGGCGATGAGGAAAAGTCCGCATTCGGCTAAGTCACTCATCAGATGATTGGATGTCCACGGCGTTTCACGCGACGCGACGGTGAGTGCCTCGTAAGCCGCCTCGCAGATCCCCATGGGAACGAGCGCGGCTTCGCGCAGCGCTTTTTGAAGTTCGGGTGACGGCGTTTTCCAGAGAGCGGAGACTTTTTCGAAGGCGCGGGCGTCCTCGGTCACGATCGTGAGGAAGCGCTCCCGTATTTTCTGAAGCTGGCGGGCGCGCTCGCGGCATTGGGCGGCATCCGGGTTCTTGGACTTTTTGGCATTGAGATTGGCGACCATTTCGCCGAGTGACGTGCCGAGCGCGCCGACATACGCCGCGGCGGATCCGCCGCCGGGCGCCGGCTCGGAGGATCCCAGGATCTCCGAATACCGGCTGAGCGTCATTTCTGAAAAAAGTTTTTTCATCGCGTCTCTCCTCGTGGCGGCGGATTAGTCCGCGATCGTCATGAAGCCTTCGTCAGTCACGTCGATCTTTTCGAACAACGGAAACTCGGGCATGCCGGGCATGAGCAGCAGCTTGCCGGTCAGAATAACAAGATAGCGGGCGCCCGCGCAGATGCGTACGCCGCGGACCGGGAGCTTCCAATTAATCGGGGCCCCTTTGTCTTCGGGTTTATCTGATAACGAAAACGGATTCTTCGCGATATTGACCGGGTAGTGATCCAGGCCCAGACGATGAACGAGTTCCAGGTCCTTTTTGGCCTTGTCCGAGAGAACGATGTCGGAGGCGCCGTACATCTTTTGGGCGATGATGCGGATTTTTTCTTCCGGAGATGACGCGGGGTCGACGAATCGTTTGAAATCAGTTGTTTTACGAGAAGCGGCGTCGACGACCGTTTCGGCCAGTTCGAGAGCGCCTTTGCCGCCGTCGCGCACGGAGGTGCAGACCGCGTGAAGGACTTTTTGGGTCTGGAGATAGCTCTTCAAAATCACGATCTCAGAATCGGTGTCTTGCGGGAAGCGGTTGATACAGACCACCGGTTCGACACCGTAATTGCGGATATTCGAAACGTGCTTGTCGAGGTTCTTGAAGCCCAATTCGAAACTGGAGTCGTTCGAGTGGCTTTTCAGCGCTTTGACGGTGACAACGAGGACAACGACGCTGGGCTTCACTTCGGGCGCGTTGGGCAGCACGACGTCAAAAAGTTTTTGCATGCCCAGATCGGTGCCGAAACCGGACTCGGTTACGACGTATTGGGCTAATTTGAGTCCCGTGAGCGTTGCTATGAGCGAATTATTGCCGTGTGAAACGTTTGCGAAAGGACCCGTGTGCACGAACACGGCCTGACCTTCGGAGGTCTGAACCACATTGGGTTGCAGCGCGTCCTTGAGCAGCGCAGCCATAGCGCCGGCGACTTTTAAGTCCCGCGCATAAACGGGTCTGCCGTCCGTTGTGAGAGCGACGAGGATGTCGCTCAGCCGTTTTTTAAGATCAGGAATGGATGTTGAAAGCGAAAGGATGGACATCACCTCACTGGCCGGAGTGATCTCAAATGGCGTTTTGTAACGCTCCTCCTCCGCCCCCTTGGCCGCGCCGACGATGACTTCGCGGAGCTGACGGTCACAAATATCGAGCGAACGGCGCCAGAAGACCTGATGTTCATCAATACCCAGCTTATTGCCATGATGGCGATGGTTGTCGATGGCGGCCGCCAAAAGATTGGTGGCCAGCTCCACCGCGTGGATGTCGCCGGTGAAGTGGAGATTGATGTCTTCCTGGGGAAGGACCTGGGCATTGCCATTGCCGGTCGCGCCGCCCTTGTTGCCGAGGAAAGGCGCGAGCGAAGGTTCGCGGAGGCAGAGAATGGCTTTCTTCTTAAGAAGACCCAGGCCTTGCGTGAGGCCGATGGAGGTACAGGTTTTGCCTTCGCCCTGCTTGGTCGGGTTGATGCCGGAGACGCAGATCAGTCGCCCGTAGGGCTTACCAACGAGGCGGCCAAACACCGAAAGACCAACCTTGGCTTTATGCGGACCGTACAAAGAGAGCTCATCTTCACGGATACCGACCGATCTGGCCACTTCGGTGATGAGGAGCATGGGCTTGGGACGGTTGATCTGCATGAGCGACCCTTCGTTCGTTATGTCAAAAAAGTTAAAAAGCAATAACCCAAGATAAAGCGGGAGAAGAGATTATAGAAACTCCCCCATCTCCAGTCAACCAACACGGACATTATGTTTTAACTTATAAAACCACCGCCCGCGCCCAAGACCGATGGCGGGGGCTGACCGCTGGGTCATACGACAAGATTATGGGCTGGATTAAACGAATCTTGGGCTAGCGCGGAAGGGGTAAATGCCTCTGAGCGCCTTCGCGGCGTCCGCCGCGTCTTCGCGCGAAGAGGCATTTACCCCTTCCGCGCAACACGAGACTTTGGTTTTACTTACCCATCCCGAGACGCTGAGCCTGCTGATAGACCTTACCTTCGGTCTTGATCGCGGGCGCGATCACGATGTCGATGCTTTGCAGTTCGCGAATCGTCTGAGCTCCGACATTGCCCATGCAGGTTTGAAGCGCACCGACCAGGTTCTGGGTGCCGTCATCAAGACCAGCGGGCCCGAACAGAATCTGTTCGAGCGAACCGGTGATGCCGACCTTGATCCGTGTGCCGCGCGGAAGATTGGCATGAGGCGTGGCCATGCCCCAGTGATAACCGCGGCCGGGTGCTTCCTTGGCTTTGGCAAAAGCGGAGCCGACCATAACAGCGTCTGATCCGCAGGCAAAGGCCTTGCAGATGTCGCCGCCGGTGGACATGCCGCCGTCCGCGATGATCGGAACGTAGCGGCCGGTGCGCTTGTTGTACTCGTCGCGCGCGGCGGCCGCGTCGCAGATCGCGGTGACTTGGGGAACGCCCATGCCGAGCACGCCGCGGGTGGTGCACGCCGCGCCGGGTCCGACACCGATGAGGATGCCGCTGGCGCCCGTTTCCATGAGCTCAAGCGTGGTCTGATACGTCACGCAGTTGCCGAGGATTACCGGAATCTTCATCCCGGAAATAAATTTCTTGAGGTCGAGCGTCTGGTACTTGGTGGCAATGTGCTTAACCGTGGAGACAGTCGACTGGACGATGAACACGTCCGCGCCCGCGGCTTGCGCGATGCGGCCGTATTTTTCGGCCTTCTGGGGAATGCTCGAGACAACGGCAACGCCGCCGGCTTTTTTGATTTCTTTGATGCGGCGCGAGATAAGCGCTTCTTTGACCGGTGCCTTGTAGAGAGACTGAAGAATCTCGGTCGCCTCTTCAGGGCTTGCGCCGGAGATCTTACTCAGGACAGAGTCAGGGTTTTCGTAGCGGGTCTGGACACCCTCGAGATTGAGGGCGGCGAGGGCGCCGAGCTTGGACATGGCGACGGCAAACTTGACGTCAACGACGCCGTCCATGGCGGAGGCAATGATGGGAACCGCGATGCGCTTTTTGCCAAGCTTCCAGGAGCTATCGACTTCCTCGGGGTTGATCGTCACATTTCCGGGAACCAATGCGATCTCGTCAAAACCATATGCTCTGCGTGCTTTTCTTCCGCGACCTAGCCATTCACCCATGATGTTGTCTCCTTAAAAATTTTGATTACTATAGTCATGCGCGCTTGCGATGTCAATAAAATGGAGCTCTACTTTTCCCCTAGCGGGAGAACCAGAACATAAAAAACAACGCCGCCGCGATTCGGTAGATTCCAAAACCGGTGAAGGTGTGGCGTTTGACGAAGTTCAACAGCCATTTGATGCAGAGAAAAGCAAAAATAAATGATCCGACGAAGCCGATCATCAGGAATCCCGTCTGATCCGCCGAAAATGAATCCCCATTTTTAAGGAGATCCAGCGCGGTGGCCGCGGCCATGGTCGGCACTGCCAGTAAAAAAGAAAATTCGACGATAGTCCTCCGCCCCACCCCAAGCAGCATCCCGCCCACAATCGTCGCGGCCGATCTTGATACGCCCGGAATCACCGCCAGCGACTGAAAGAGGCCGATCAAAAAAGCTTTTTTATAAGGGATTGCGGCAACGCCGGTGTCGCCGGCTTCAGGCTTCCGGGTTTTTTCAAAAAAGATCATAACAAAACCGCCGATCAGCAGGGACCACAGAACGATCTGCACATCGGCAAGCAGGTAGCGTTTGATGAATTTATAGAGAACAAATCCAACAAGGGCGGTCGGGATGAACGCGCAGATCACGCGCTTGAGTTCTTCAGGCTTGATCAGAAAAGAGCGCCAATAGATGACGAGAACCGAAAGAATGGCGCCGAGCTGAATCACGATCTCAAAACTCTTTAGGAATTCGGTCTGGGAATGGCCCAGGAGCTTGGCGGCGATCATC
>JAGOUK010000090.1 GCA_018061225.1 Candidatus Omnitrophota bacterium
AAAAATGTGGCGGTGAGTGGAATCGAACCACTGACCTCGGGCTTATGAGTCCCACGCTCTAACCAACTGAGCTACACCGCCGTTTGGATCCAGCCGCCGCCGACTACGGAGTCGCCGTCGTAAATAACCGCGGCTTGGCCCGGAGTGACGGCCGATTGAGGCGAACAAAATTCTACCACAGCTTCATCGTTTTTGAACTCGAGAATATGCATCCCCACCTTGGTGTGGCGGGAGCGGATCTTGACCGTGTAATCCCTGGCTTCGGGGCTCAGCATCCAATTGATACCCGTGATCTTCATCCGGAGGCGGTCGAGGTCCTCGCGTTTACCGATGACGATGCGGTTGGCGGCGGCGTCGATGTCGACCACGAAGAGCGGGTCCGGATCGGTGACGCCCAGCCGTTTGCGCTGACCGATGGTGTAAAGATGATGGCCTTCATGCCGCGCCAGGACTTTACCTGAGCGGTCGACCACATCCCCCGCGCCGGGGAGATTCGCGCCGGCAGCCTTGAGAAAATCCGCGTAATGTCCCGGCACAAAGCAGATTTCCTGACTGTCGGGCTTATCAAAAACCCGCAAGCCGAGCTCCTGTGCCATGACTCGGATATCGCTTTTTTGATACTCCCCCACCGGCAGAAGTGTCTTAGCCAGCTGTTCCTGGGAAAGGCCAAACAGGACGTAGCTTTGATCTTTCGAGAGGTCCACACCTTCGCGGATAAAGTACCGCCCGGTGGCGGTATCCTGACCGCGGCGGGCGTAATGGCCTGTTGCCATCCATTCGGCGCCGATCTCCTCCGCCTTTTGACGGAAAATTCCAAACTTGATATGGGTGTTGCACTGGATGCAGGGATTGGGTGTGCGGCCCTCAACGTAGGTGCTGACGAAATAATCAATCACCTTGTCCTTGAAGTCCGCGGAGAGGTCCAGGACGTAATAAGGAATGCCGAGGCGGCCCGCGACCGCGCGCGCGTCGGTGATGTCGCGGATCGAGCAGCAGCCCTTGGCGCGCTCATCGCGGCACTCATCCGAAGACCAGGTTTTGATGGTTGCGCCGACAACGTCATACCCTTCTTTTTGAAGCAGGTAGGCGGCGACGGAGCTGTCTACTCCGCCGGACATGGCGACGAGCACGCGCTTCTTCATCAGGAGCGCTTTTTGCGTTTGAGGTTGCGGATCTCGCGAATGGCCTCGCCGAGACTGCGGCCGATCTCAGGCAGACGTTCGGCTCCGGCGAAGAGCAGCGCGATCAGAATGAAGACGAGAATTTCGGACCAGCCGATACCAAACATGGGACGCCGGGCCTCAGACTCTCTGCAGCGTGAAGTCGATCAGATCCAAAAGACTTTTGCGGCAGGGGCTGTCGGGAGAATCGGCGAGGGAGGCAACAGCCTGCGCGGCGTGCTTTTTGGCCAGCGCTAGGCTGCGGGCGACGGCACCGCGTTCCACGGCCAGATCGCGCGCCTTGATGAAGTCCTTGGCTGGAAAGTCGCCATTGAGTTCGTTCATGAGGTAGATCATCGGAAGCGTTGGATCGCTTTTTTCAAAATCAGAACCATTTTCTTTACCTAACACTTCGGCGGTGCCGATAAGGTCGAGGCAGTCGTCGGCGATTTGATAGGCCAGGCCGAAGGACTTGCCGTACTGGGCTAGCTTTTGGATTTGAGGCAGGGACTTGCCCGCAGCGTATCCGCCGGCGGCGCAGGCAGTCTCAAAAAGTACGGCGGTTTTTTTGTAGATCATCGTGAGATAAGTTTCTTCCGTCAGAATCGCGGTCTGGCGAGTTTCGATTTGCTTCATCTCCCCCTCACAAATCCTCAACGCGCATTCGCTAAACATCTGATTGACGCGGGCGTCGGCGATATTGGAAAGGGCCGCGAAGGCCTTGGCATAAATGTAGTCTCCGCAGATCAGCGCGATGTCGGTTCCCCAGCGTTGATTGAGCGTCTCCCGGCCGCGGCGGAACTTGGAGCCGTCGACGATGTCGTCATGGATCAGCGTGGCGGTGTGAAGGAGTTCGATGGCAATGGCCATGCGGATCGGCAGATCGGTCTTGTTGCCGCACATGCGCGCCGTCAGAAGAATGAGGGCGGGCCGAAGCTGCTTGCCGGAAATCTCGATGATGTAATTGCCCATTTCGCCCAAAAGAGGATCTTCGGAACTCAGGTGTTTTTTGAGATCATCTTTAAAATCGATCAGGTCTTTTTGAATGGGGCGGTAAATGTCCGCCAGCGTCGGGGATTGAATCATAAGAGGGTCATTCTACCCGAAAGAGCGGACGCTTTGGAGGACTTTTTCGAGCTGACGATCGGTGTGTGTCGTTGAGAGAAAAAATGCTTCATAAGCCGACGGAGGGATGTAGATTCCGTTTTGAACCATATGCCAGAAAAAATCCTTATAACGGCTCACATGCTCGGGCGTGATCTGTGAAAAGTTGTGCGGCGCTTGCGGTTGGAAAAAAATCGAGAACATCGAGCCGGCGGTCGGCAGCGAGACCGTAATATTTTGGTCGGCGAATGCATCGGCCAATGCGGCGGTGAATCGGGCGGTGCGTTCGGTAAGAAGCGGTTGCGGCGGGCTCGAGAGGAATCGATCCAGAACAGAAAGCCCCGCGGCCATGGCGAGCGGGTTGCCCGACAGGGTTCCCGCCTGATATACCGGTCCATCCGGCGCGAGCAGGCGCATGATTTTTTCGGCGCCGCCGAAGACTCCCATGGGCAGTCCGCCGCCGATGATCTTACCCATCACGGTGAGATCCGGGCGGATGGCATAAGCGGCCTGGGCGCCGCCGCGGGCCACACGGAATCCCGTGATGACTTCGTCAAAGATCAGGAGTGCTTTGTGCTTGAGCGTGATCGCGCGCAAGTCCTTCAGGAAGCGTTCGTTTGGGAGAATAACCCCCATGTTGCCGGCAACCGGCTCCACAATCACACAGGCGATGTCGGCGTAGCGGTCAAAGGCGCGGCGCACGGCTTCGGAGTCGTTGTATGGGAGGACAAGGGTGTGGCGGGTGGCAAGTTCCGGGACGCCGGCGGAACTGGGGTGGCCGAAGGTCGCTAGACCTGAGCCGGCTTTGACCAGGAGCGCGTCCGCGTGGCCGTGATAGCAGCCTTCAAATTTGATGATGCGAGACTTTTGTGTCGCGCCGCGGGCGAGGCGAATCGCGGACATGGCCGCCTCGGTGCCGGAGCTTGTGAAGCGGAGGCGTTCGCAGGATGGAACCAGCCGTCGTATACGTTCGGCAACACCGGATTCCTCGGGAGTAGCGGCACCGAAACTTGTGCCCTGGCGGGCCTGCTTGGCAACCACGGAGGCGACCTTAGAATCTGCATGACCGAAGATAAGGGCTCCCCAGGACATGCAAAAATCGATGTACCTGCGGCCGTCGACATCGGTGATGACAGCGCCCTTCCCCTGCTTGATAAAAATCGGCGTGCCGCCCATGGCCTTGAACGCCCGCACAGGACTGTTGACGCCGCCGGCGATGACGGAACGCGCGCGTTTGAATTCTCTGACTGAAGCGGGAGATGATGAGATTTTGGCGGGGCGCGGCTTCATCGCGAAATCTCACCGAGCCACTGAGCCGCTGCCCGGGCCCAATACGTGACCATGAAGTCGGCGCCGGAGCGGCGGATCGCCGTGAGTGTTTCGAGGGCGGCGCGCTTTTCGTCCAGCCAGCCTTTGTCAGCAGCGGCTTTGACGGACGCATACTCCCCGCTCACTTGATACGCGCCGATCGGACAGTCGAGCCGGTCGCGGAGGCGGGTCACAATGTCGAGACATGGCATGGCCGGCTTCACCAATATGAAGTCGGCGCCCTCAGCGGCATCCAAACGCGCTTCTTTGAGTGCCTCGCGCCAGTTGGCCGAGTCCATTTGATAGCCGCGTCGGTCGCCGGTGGTTGGCGTGTTTTCTGCCGCATCGCGGAACGGACCATAAAAAGCCGAGGCGTATTTGACGGCATACGAAAGAATCGCGCAGGTGTCATGTCCCGCACGGTCAAGCGCGTCGCGGATCGCGGCCACGCGGCCGTCCATCATGTCGGAAGGAGCAACGACATCGGCTCCGGCCGCCGCGTAGACGCGAGATGCTTCGGCGAGTGTCTCCACCGTACGGTCATTGAGCACATGCCCTCGCTCCAAATGACCGCAATGACCGTGATCGGTGTACTCACACATGCACACATCGGCAAAAACGGCTGTGGACGGCGACTTCGCCTTAACTGCCCGGATAGTTTGAGGGACGATGCCGTTGGGATCGGCGGCTCCGCTGCCGGCCGCATCCTTTTTGGACGGGATACCGAATAGGATCACGGACCGGACGCCCGCCTTGTGAAGCGCGAGCGCTTCTTTGGCCGCGCTTTGGATCGAATGTTGAAATTGTCCCGGCATGCTGCCGATGGGCTTTGGAGATTTTAAGCCCTCTTTGATAAAAATCGGCGCGATGAAATGCGCCGGTGACAGCGATGTCTCGGCAATGAGGCTGCGGACCGCCGGATGACGGCGGAGTCTGCGCGGACGGACGCGTAATTTTTTGGCGGCGCTCATGATGCGTTCTCCAGGGTTCGGATCAATCCGGGGATGGTGGCTTCGGCGGACTGGCGGTGCACCTTGGCCCCGAGCTTTTTGAGCGTGCGGGACGTTTGGGGGCCGATGCTGAATATTTTAGTCTTTTTAACGAACTTGAGGAATTCCATTTTGCCGAGCGCCTCGGCGAGATGGGTTGCCGTGGAGGAGCTGGTGAACACCACCGCGTCGGCGCCGCGAGCGATCACTTCGCGGTAGACGCGGCGGATCTCGGCTCGCGGACTCATGGTCTCATAGCCGGTTGCCTGCGTGACTTGCATCCCCTGACGCTTGAGGGTGTCGGCAAACTTGGGTGGAGCGACGCGGGGGCGGATGAGGAGAAGCTTGCTTCCACGCGCCGCCTTTTTGACCAACGCCTTGGCCAACGCTTCAGAAGTGTATTCCTTAGGGGTAAGATCCACCTCGATACCGTGCGACTTGAGACGTTCGCGTGTTGCCTCGCCAACCGCGCCAATTTTGACGCCGGCAAGATGCCGGGCATCCAGACGGTGGCGTTGCCGCAAGCGTTCAAAAAAATAATCCACTCCGTTGACACTGGTGAACACAACCCAGTCCTGCGCTGGTATGTTCCGGATTGCGAGGTCAAGTTCGGAGTAGTCTGAGGGCGGATGAATCTCGATCGTCGGGAGTTCGATGGCCTGCGCGCCGAGCGAAGTGAGCTTTTCGCGGAAGGAAGAGGCCTGAGAACGCGCCCGCGTGATGACGATGCGTTTGCCAAAAAGGGGTTGGCGCTCGTACCAGTTGAGCTTATTTTTGAGCGCGGCTACGGCGCCAACAATTACGAGCGCGGGCGGCTCGACTTTGCGCCGGGCGGTGATCCCGGGCAGTGTCTTGAGCGAGCCAACCGTTGTCGTCTGGGACGGCCATGTTCCGCGGCTGACCACGGCTGCGGGGGTCGAGGGTTTAAAACCCGCTCGAATCAATTGGGCGCAGACCTCCGCCAGCCGCTTCATGCCCATAAAAATAACAAGCGTGTCGGAAGAGGCGTGGAGCGCTTTCCAGGGTATGGGTTTTTCGGAACTTTCGGCATGATGGGCTGTAATAAAAGTCAGGCGGGATGCGGCAGTTCGTTCGGTGAGCGGGATTCCGGCGTAAGCGGCGCAACCTACCGGACTTGGTATCCCGGGAATGACTTCAAAAGGAATCCGACAGCGGTCGAGATAGGCTGCCTCTTCGGCTCCACGGCCGAAGATGTAGGGATCCCCGCCTTTTAATCTCACAACCGTTTTGCCCG
>JAGOUK010000091.1 GCA_018061225.1 Candidatus Omnitrophota bacterium
GTTACATTGATCAAAATTGCTTCCTGGAAGCAAAAATCATAAACAGGCTTGCCCGGCTCAGTCAGTTCCATCGCCACGAGCAGTCCCTTGCCGCGCACATCGCTGACAAGTTTAGGATACTTCGCCTTGAGCCGCTCCAAACCTTTGAGCAGATATGCGCCCATCTTTCGGGCATGGGGCAGAATTTTTTCTGATTCGATGGCTTCCACCACGCCAAGCGCGGCGGCGCAAGCGATCGGGCTTCCCCCGAAGGTACTCGCGTGCATCCCGGGCTTGAACGTGTCCTGAACTTTGCGCCCGCACACCAACGCGCCGATGGGAAAGCCGCTGCCCAGCGATTTGGCCAAGGTCATGATGTCGGGCACCACGCCGGTGTGTTTGAAGCCAAACCATTCGCCCGTGCGCCCAAAGCCCGTCTGCACCTCGTCAGCGATATAGAGAATGTCTTTTGCCTTACAAATCTTCCGCACCTCGTTCATGTACACTTGAGAAGCGATGTTGACTCCGCCCTCTCCCTGCACCGGCTCGATCATGATCGCGATCGTTTTGGAGGTGATCGCCTTTTTGAGCAGTGCCAGGTCATTGAGCGGCACCATCTTGAACCCGCCCAACAGCGGCAGCACGCCCTTTTGATACTTGAGCTGTCCGGTCGCCGACATCGCGCCCATGGTCCGGCCATGAAAGGACCGGAACATCGTGATGATCTCCGTGCGGTTGGTCGCGAAGCCGTACGCCCTGGCCAGCTTGATCGCGCCTTCGACCGCCTCAGCGCCTGAGTTACAAAAAAATACTTTTCCGGGAAAAGAGCGCTTAACGATGGCCGCGGCCAGCTCACCCTGTCCCTGATGATAAAAATTATTCGGCAGATGGATCAGCTGTCCCGCCTGCTTAGCGATCGCGCCCGAAACCTTCGGGTGGCAATGTCCCAGACCCGAAACAGCCCAGCCCGAAAAGTAATCCAGGAATTTTCGGCCGTTGGAATCCCACAGCCACACATCTTTGCCGCGCGTAAACACGATCGGCTGCTTGGTGTAGCATCCGACCACGAAATCCGCGTACTGCTTGATGATCTTGGGAGCGGAGACCGCCTGAGTTTTGCTTTTTTTCATCGTTTGACGATTTCGGTTCCGATACCTTTGTCGGTGAAGATTTCTAGCAGCAGCGCGTGCGGCACCATGCCGTTGATGATATGCGCCTTCTTAACGCCGCGATCCATCGCCCGCAGACACGCGCGGACCTTGGGGATCATTCCGCCGCCGATAATGCCTTTTTGAAACAACTCTTCGGCTTCCGCATACTTCACCTGCGAAATCAGTGTCGACGGATCCTTCACGTCAGCCAAGATGCCGTCCTTATCCGTGAGCAGCACAAATTTTAGCGCCTTAAGCTCGCGCGCGATTTCCGCGGCCGCAGTGTCGGCATTCACGTTGTACGCGAAGCCGTCCTTGCCCACGCCAATCGGCGAAATCACCGGAATAATATCGCTCGTCACCAGCTTCTCGAGAATGGCGACATTGCAGTCCGTGACGTCGCCCACATACCCCATGTCCACGCCGTCGACTTCCGCGTGTTTGCGGGTCATGATCAGATGATCGTCCTTACCGGACAGGGAGATGGCGCTGCCGCCCAGCGAGATGAGCTCGCGAACAATGTCGCGATTGACCTCTGACAAGGCCTCGTCGACGACTTCCATCGTGTCTTCATCCGTCACGCGGATACCGTTCGCAAAAATTGCCTTCTTGCCTTTGGCCTCAAGCTTCTTGTTGATGAAAGGTCCGCCGCCGTGCACCAACACCGGCCGCATGCCGACAAAGCTCATGAAGACGATGTCCTGCAGCATGTCCTTGCGAATCACAGGATCGAGCATGGCCGAGCCGCCGTATTTGATGACCACGATCTTCTCAAAGAAGCTCTGGATATACGGCAGCGCCTCGATCATCACGTCGGCTTTGGCGATATACTTTTCCATTTGCGCGGGTTCCACGGTTAGGTCGGGTTGGTTAAGTGCGGTAAGCCGAGTTGATCTTCACGTACTGCGTGGACAAATCGCTGGTCCAAACCGTCGCGGCCTTCTTGCCGAGCCCCAGATCAACGGTGATGCGAATATCCTGCTTCCGGAAGATCTTTGCGAGCGCCGCTTCGTTTTCGCCAAATCCTTGCTCAGCCTTCAAGACTGTGAAGGGACCGATCTTGATCTGGAGCTTGGCCGGATCGATGGCGACTGAAGAATAACCGATGCTCGCGGCAATGCGGCCCCAGTTGGGGTCGCAGCCATAAAGCGCTGTCTTCACGAGCTTGGAGCACGCGATGGACATAGCCACCTTGCGGGCGTCTTCCGCCGTCTTGGCGTTCTTGACCGCGATCTCAACAAATTTTGTCGCTCCCTCCGCGTCCCGGATCATGGCCTTGGCCATGTCCACGCAGATATCCTCCAGCGCGTCGAGAAATTTACGGAAGTCCGGCGTGTTCTCCCGGATCGCGGCGTTCTTGGCGCGGCCGTTAGCCAGGACCAAGACCATGTCATTGGTCGATTGGTCGCCGTCGACGCTGATCATGTTGAAGCTTTTGCCGACCGCGCGATTCAGCGCTGACTTGAGCGCCGCTTCACCGATCACAGCATCGGTGGTCACGAAACACAGCATCGTCGCGTGCCGCTGACCGTTGACCGTCATGAAGGGATGCATCATTCCCGAACCTTTGGAGATCGCCGCGATGCGCACACTGCGCCCGCCGATACGGATCTTGTAAGCTTTTTCCTTGGTGACCAGGTCAGTCGTGAGAATGGCTTCGGCAGCATCTTCGCTGGCTTGCTGCCCCGTCCGGACACCTTCGGCCAATTCCTGCATCCCCTCCGCGATCCGGTGGATGGGCAGCCGTTGACCAATAACGCCGGTGGAAGCGGTCAGCACCAGCGACGGGGATATCCCCAGAGCTTTGGCGGCATATTCCGCCATCATCGCGTTGTGGCGTTTGCCGATCGTCCCCGTGAGACAGTTGGCATTGCCCGAATTCGCGAGAATGGCCTGCGCCTGACCATTCTTGAGCTGCTTAATATTGAAGTGAACGCAGGACGCTTTGAGCTGATTGGTCGTAAAAACGCCGGCGGCGACACACGGTGTTTCGGATGCGATGAGCATGAGATCGCGCTTCTTGGATTTCTTAATTCCGCAGAAGATCCCGTTCGCTTTAAAGCCCTGCGGCGCGGTGATGCCGCCCCGTATCGATTCCTTCATTTATTTCAAGCCCTCTTGTTCTTTAAGCCCGAACACCAGATTCATATTCTGCACGGCCTGTCCCGCAGCGCCCTTCACAAGGTTGTCGATAGCTGACACGATCACGATCACGCCGGTGTGCTCGCGGACCCCGACGCCGATGTGGCATTGATTGGTCCCGTTGACGTTCCGGAGCTCCGGAAACTCCCCTTCGGGCAAAAGCTGCACGAACGGTTCCGAGGCGTATTTGGCCGAGTAAATTTTCCGCAGCTCCGAGGTGGTGACGGGCTTCGACGGCGTCACATAAATGGTCGCTAAGATTCCGCGGTTGATCGGCAAAAGATGCGGCACGAAGGCAAACGGCAATCCGTGCGCCCCCGTGGACGATGCATGCTTACCGCCGAGCGTCGAAACGCCCGACAACCCTTGCCGAATTTCTGCTTCATGCTGATGCCCGAGCACCTTGTACGCCTTGAAGCTTTCCGCGATTTCTGAAAAAAGTAAGGACTGTGATGCCTTGCGGCCGGCCCCGGTCACGCCGCTCTTGGCATCAATGATGCAAGGCGCGCTCCAAGAAATCCCCGCTTCGATGAGCGGCAGCAAAGCCAGCAATGTCGCCGTCGGATAGCACCCCGGATTGGCGACGAGCTTCACGCCCGCCATATCCTTGCGGCGGTATTCGCACAAGCCATAAACCGCCTGAGGCAGATTGGCCGGGTCTGTATGTTCAAACTGGTAATACTGCGGATACCACGCCGCGTCCTGCAAACGGTAATCCGCGCTGATATCAATAACGCGCGCGCCGGCCTTAAGGATCTCTGGCGCCGCCTGCATAGATGTCGAATGCGGCAATGCCAAAAAAACCACATCGCACAAACGCGCCGCTTCAGCCGCGTCCATGACTTTGCAGTCCAGATCGATCTTTCCCTGGAGGTACGGAAAAAGTTCCTGGATCTTCCGCTTGCGGTCTTCCCGCGTGGCGACATAAGTCACTTCCACTTGCGGGTGGTCGACGAGAATTTTGAGCAATTCTTCACCGCTATAGCCGGTGACGCCGGCAATGCCGGCACGGATCTTTTTCACCTAACGATCGCTTTCTGATGTGTGATGGAAAAACTTGCGCGTCATTTTATCACCCTGTGGTGTAGAGTCAACAAAAATACACATATAATTCTCGTAAGTCCTTTGTTTTCAATAAGATAGAACAATAAAAAAACGCACCCCGGTTTGGCCTGTCGTAACAGGAGCCGGGGTGCGTTTTTGAGTCGTTGTATCGTCGAATTAGCGCTTCGAGAACTGGAAGCGGCGACGTGCCCCGCGCTGACCGTACTTTTTGCGTTCTTTCATACGGGAGTCGCGGGTCATAAAGGGACCTTTGCGAAGTTCAACCTGGAACTTCTCATCCACCTGCGCGAGGCAGCGGGAAATACCGTGACGGATCGCTCCGGCCTGTCCGGCCTTGCCGCCGCCGGCGACGTTCGCGAACACGTCGTACTTGGTGGCGCATTGAAGCAATTCCATCGGCTCCATGATATGCATCTGGAGCGTCGGACGATGAAGATAGTCGGTGGACTTTTCGCCGTTGATCGTGACCTGGCCGGTGCCGTCAAACAATCTCACGCGGGCGTTCGAAGTCTTCCGGCGGCCGGTGGCGGTCGCGACGGGCGTTAACTTTTTGACTTTTTTCTCTACTGTCGCTTCAGTCGTCATGACTTTTTCACCTTCGTTGCGGGCATATTCAAGGGTTGGGGAGTCTGAGCTTTATGAGGATGCTCGCCTCCGGTGTACACAAAGAGCTTGGTGCGCATGTCATGGCCCAATGCCGTTTTGGGGAGCATTCCCCAGACAGCTTCTTTGATCGGACGGGTCGCGTCCTTCGCGATCACCTGCTTCAGGCTCGGTTCGCGGAGACCGCTCGGGAAGCCTGAGTAATATTTGTAAGTCTTGTCATCGAGCTTGTTGCCCGAGTAACGGATCTTATCGGCATTGATGACGATAACATGCGTGCGGCTCGGGATGAAGCGCGTGTACGTGGCCTTGTTTTTGCCCATGAGAACGGATGCCAAATGGGATGCCAAACGTCCGAGAGTCTGATCCTTGCCGTCAATGATATACCAAGAATCCTTGGCGATCAGGCGGTCTTTTCCGATAGCGGTGCTGGTGCTCATATTAAATCCTTATATTCCTTCAGAGATTAAGAGTCGACTATGATATCCGAAGGAGCCTTTATTGTCAAACAGTCTTCAAGACTTGGTCAGGGCCTTGGTTGCCATGTTCTTCACGAGCTCCATGAGCTCGATGGGAACCGCCAGGACCACCGTGTTGGAGGCGGTGGGGCCCAGACCGTCGATACTTTGCAGGGTTCTGAGCTGCATGGCGCCGGGGCTCGCCATCATGATGCGGGCGGCTTCCGCGAGATTTGCGGAGGCGAGCATATCCCCTTCCGCCTTTGTGATATTGGCGCGCTTTTCGCGTTCGGCGGAAGCCTGACGCGACATCATTTTCTTGAGTTCCTCGGGCACATCTACGTCCTGAATCTTGATCGCGGAAACCGTCAGGCCCCACTGCGAAATTTCTTTGGTGACGATCTTTTCGATCTC
>JAGOUK010000092.1 GCA_018061225.1 Candidatus Omnitrophota bacterium
CTCCTTTATAGTCGTAATCCGTCCAAAGCAGGTTGGATCCGACGTAGATTTGCGTCCCCTCAAGCTCCGTGAGGCCGGCGGGGTTAAAGGCAACCGTGGAGGGGTCCCTGGGGTCTGCGACAACGGCATTGGCCCGGGAGAGACTGCGGGTAGAAAGAGTGGCGTTTTCGTAACCGCTGGATCCAACGCCCCAAGCGTTACCGGCCCATAAAGTAAGAATTCCGGAGATTGCCGCCCACCTGATCGCAGTCTGCTTGACCATTTCGTTCTTCCCCCTTGAACCTATCGTTAGTTCTTCTTGGCCGAGCGCGTCTTAAAGTTGAACTTTTCCTGCTCTTCGATCCAGGAATCAATGGTCTTCTTCTTAAAACGCCACTGAGAGCCGACCTTAAATCCAGGCAATTTGCCGCCGGCAACATGCTTATAGATGGTGATCGGCTTCATTCTCAAGTAATTCGCCAGCTCGGGGACGGTAAAGACATCTTCTTCGTGGGCCATTCCTGACTCCTTTTTTTGCCCTTGAGCTTTCTTCCCTTACACTCACTGGTACTGGAAGTATCTGCGCTCATCTGGGGGCTTCTTTGCTTCGCTCTATGTGAGCGAAAGTGTGTTTAGTTTATTTGGCTGATATCTTATTGTCAATACTTAGCGTATTTTATCAAAACCATATCTTGTGCAATGTTCTCGTCACAACCACCAAGGGTGGTTGTATGCCGACACAATATTTAGTTATTTGACTTTAGAGGGCTATGAGCTGAGGGAAAAATGAAATGCCGAGGCGGTAGACTTGGGAGAGGTTTTGGTCGAGAGAAAGTTTGGCGTCGACTTGATACGGATAAGTCGCGAGGATAGGGCCGGCGTCAGCCTTGGGGACGGCTCGGTGAATGGTCAAGGCCGACGATCCCCCGCCCCCGGACCATAGCTTGGAAATTGGGGCCCTGCCCGCTTGGTCTGGAAGCGTTCCGGGATGGAAATTGATCACCCCGGCGCTAGGAATGCCCAGAGAAGTCTCAGAAAGCAGGATACCAAAATTGGCCATAAGCACTAGGTCGATTGGCCCCAACGATTCCAGGGCTAGCCGGGCATCAGCATCCGATGAGACACGAAAAGCCTTGGCGCCAAAGGCTCGCGCGCAGCCCAGGGCCGCATCAATATCTTGCTCATCTTCGTAAACAAGCCCCGCCAACCGCACCCCGGGCATCGCCGCAAGCGCCTTCGGGTATTCCCAGATATTCCCCAAGTAAGCAACCGTCTTCATGGAAGTAAGCTATACTCCCGAGCCCTGCCTGGCAAGGGGTTTGATGAGATCGGCTTGGAGCGGGATAGAACTATCCGATTGCGACCGGGCCAGTTTCCCCTGTTCGGATTCGGAGCACGTCTTTGAGCTCAATAACGAAGATCTTTCCGTCCCCGACCTGGCCGGTGCGCGCGCCGCCGGCGATGGCGTCGACTGCGTTTTTGACGTACTCGTCATTCACGGCGCACTCGATCTTTACTTTTCTCAAGAGGCTGCCCGCTTCTTTGTGGGAGCGGTAGACCTCTGCCACGCCTTTTTGGCGGCCGCGGCCCATGACGGTTGAAACGGTCAGAAGGTGGATTTCTTGCTCTTCAAGTTTGCGCAGCACATCGTCCAGGCGGTCCGGCTGGATCACAGCGATAATGTATTTCATGTCGGCTCCTTTGCCTTAGTCGACCAGCGTGTAGCTGGATTCGCGATGCTGAGTCAGATCCAACCCGATGCGCTCTTCCTGCTGTGTGACGCGCAGCCCGATCACAAGATCGACGAGCTTCAGCAGCACAAAAGTCACGACCAGCGAGTAAACGGCCGTGATCACGGTCACTTTGATCTGTATCCACAGCTGCATCGGATTCCCATAAAACAGACCATCCGCACCCGCTTCATTCACCGCCTTGGTTGCGAAGAGTCCCGTCGCAATAGAGCCCCAGATCCCGCCGATGCCGTGCACACCAAAGGCGTCCAGCGTGTCGTCGTATCCAAACTTGACCTTGACCCAAGTCACAAAGAAGAAGCAGATCAGCGACACGGTAACCCCGATCGCCAAAGCGCCGAACGGATCAACAAAACCAGCGGCCGGAGTGATCGCCACCAAGCCCGCCACGACGCCAGTGATCATTCCCAGTCCTGTCGTGTGATTGTTGATCTTCCAGTCGAGGAGCGCCCAAGTAAGCCCCGCCATGGCCGCCGCGATATGCGTCATCACAAAGGCATTGGTCGCAAGAGCCCCGGATCCGAGCGCGCTGCCGGCATTGAAGCCGAACCAGCCAAACCAAAGAAGTCCCGCGCCCAGTACGGCCAACGGAAGATTATGCGGAGGAGACATGTGATCCGGGTAACCGACGCGTTTGCCGATGACCAGCGCGGCCACCAGCGCCGCGACTCCGGCATTCACGTGAACAACGGTGCCGCCGGCAAAGTCCAGAGCGCCGGCTTCCCTGAGCCAGCCGCCCACTGCCCACACCCAATGGCAAACCGGGTTATACGCGAGTGTTGCCCAAAGAACGGTAAAAACACAGAAGGCCAAGAACTTCATACGCTCTGCAAAGGCGCCCAGGATCAGGGCCGGCGTAATGATGGCGAACATCATCTGGAACACCATGAATGCTTGATGCGGAATCGTCGCCGCATAGTCCGGATTAGGGGCAAGGCCCACTCCGCGGAGTCCGACCCAGCTAAGATCGCCGATCAGTCCCTTAACATCGGGTCCAAAGGACAGCGTGTATCCGATCAGCACCCACTGAACGGTGATGAGACACATCGTCATGAAGCATTGCACAAGCACCGAAAGCATGTTCTTCCGGCGCACAAGGCCGCCGTAGAAGAATGCCAGTCCAGGCGTCATGAGCAGCACCAACGCTGAGCTGAGCAATATCCAGGCGGTATCGCCGGAGTCGATTGGGTTGAGAGTGGATTCCGCGGCAAAGGCGGATTGTCCACAAAAGACGGATAGGATGACAAGGGCGGCGCATCGGCGCAGCCACAAGAAGCGACGTGGGGTCATGGCGTCTCCTCTGAGAGGGTCTAAATCAATTGAATTTGCGAACCAGACGCCATTATGGCCCGCTATGTTTCAGTTATATTACGGCCAAGTAACGATTCCGGAACGGATCAAAAGACAAAAAAAGATCCAGAGACCCCCCGGCGACCCCTCACCGGAAGATCTCTGGATGGCTTTTCTTCGAGGACCGCGCGCCCGAAGGCGCTTAAGCACCGAAGCTGCCGAGAGAAACAGGCCTATCCGATAGCTTTTTCACCCCGTTCGTTGGTGCGGATGCGGATGCACTCGCCCAAGTCAGTGATGAATATCTTTCCGTCGCCGATCTCCCCTGTCTTGGCGCCCTTGATAATCGCTTCAGTCGTCACGTTGACATGGTCTTCGTTGACGGCGATCTCGATCCGGACTTTCTTGATCAGGTTCACTTCGGTGTCGACGCCGCGATAATTCTCGTGGAATCCCTTTTGCTGACCGCAGCCCAAGGCGTTGGTCACGGACATTTTAGTTACACCGGCCTTAAACAGCGTCTGCTTGACGCTATTAAGCTTTTCCGGCTTGATGTATGCAGTGATGAGTTTCATGATATCTCCTTATAGGATCTGATTATTGGTTCGAAAAGATCTGGAAGCCGCTGTACGCTTCCATGCCATGCTCGCCAATATCGAGACCCAGCTGCTCTTCTTCTTCGCTCACGCGCATACCGAGCGTCGCGTTCAGGATACCAAAAAGCACGATCGCGGAGAGCGTGCAGGCGATTCCGTACGCGGCCACGCCGACAAACTGAACCCACAGACTGTGCTCAGGATTCGTGCTGAAGATACCGACTGCCAGAGTTCCCCAGACGCCGCAGACCAAATGGACTGAGATGGCGCCCACCGGATCGTCGATTTTCATCTTATCGATCGCTATAACAGAGAACACTACGAGCACACCGGCGATGAGACCGATGATGATGGAACTCATCACGGTAACTACGTCAGCTCCGGCGGTGATACCCACCAAGCCCGCGAGACATCCGTTCAGAACCATCGAGAAGTCCGGCTTCTTCTGGACAAACCAGGAAGTCAGCATCGAGCCCACGATACCTGCGGCCGCTGCCAGGCAGGTCGTGACCAACACGAAGGAGACGGGACCGGCATCAGCCGAAAGGACTGATCCGCCGTTGAACCCGAACCATCCAAGCCACAGCAAGAAGCAGCCGATCGTTGCCAGCGGCATATTGTGCGGCATAATCGGCCGGACGCTTCCGTTGAAGTACTTACCGATACGGGGCCCGAGAACGATGGCGCCCACGAGCGCGCCCCAACCGCCGACCGAGTGAACGAGCGTGGAACCGGCAAAGTCATAGAAACCCATATCCTGCAGCCAGCCGCCGCCCCACTTCCAGGATCCGACAATCGGGTAAACAAGACCGACGTAGAACACTGAGAAAATCAGGAAGCTATGCAGCTTTACGCGTTCGGCCACCGCTCCGGAGATGATCGTCGCTGCAGTCGCGGCGAACATGCCCTGGAAGAGGAAGTCGGTCCAATACGTATAGTGACCGCTGGCGTAGTCGATCAACCCCGCGGCTCCTTCAGGAGACGAGATGCCGAATCCGGCAAACCCGAAGAACTTGCCCATGAGCCAGCTGTCGCCGGGATACATCAGGTTGAATCCGCAGAACGCGAAAGTCAAAAGACCGATCGCGGGGATCAGGGTATTCTTAAACAGGACATTGACCGTGTTCTTCGAACGGGTCAAGCCTGATTCGATCGTAGCAAAACCAAGATGCATGATGAACACAAGAAACGTCGCCACCATCATCCAGACGTTATTAACCGTAAACATCGCATCAGCCGCGTCAGCAGCGAAAGCCGAGGTAGCTCCGAGCAGCACCGCAGCAGCCGCGCCAAACATGGCCAAACGCTTAAACCTACCCATGATTCTCTCCTTGGTAAATCCCCCTTCGCCGGCAACACGCTTCATGACAGCGGGAAAGAACATTGATTAGATGCCCCCAGTTTACGGCTGAATATTTCGGTTAGATTACAGACAAGGGAAGATAAGATTTACAAACAGGGGCTTGCTAGGGAGGGGTGGGTGTGCGGAACGGCTAGAGCGGCTTGGAATGGCTTGGAGCGACCTTGCTCCGGGGTCAGGGCTATTTTTGGACGGGGCGAGAGTGGATGCCCTTGTTCTTCCAGCGCTTGTGGATCCAAAGCCACTGGTCGGGGTGTTCACGGATGATGCGCTCGGTTTGCCGATTGTAGGCAAGTGTGTTCAGAAGCACTTCCTCATCGGGATCGTCGTGATGAATCCAGAGGATAGGGTCCATAAATTTAAGGACGTGCTTACCATCGGCGTCTCTCCAACAAGCAGCCGGAATCACCGGCGCTTCGGACGCTCGGGCAACCACCGCGAGACTTTTGAATGTTCCCGCCGGCTTGCCAAAAAAATCCGCGACCACGCCTTCTTTGCCCGGCTTGGCATACTGGTCCATGATAAATCCCACGGCATGGCCGCTGGATAGAGCGTCCAAAACACGGTTGAGCGAGGATCGCTTGGGAATCACGTCGAGCCCTGCCTCGTAGTAACGCTTAAAAAGCTGATGCTCCACCCACTTGTTGACGATCTGCCGACGCAGCATATGAAAACGTCCGCGGAAGTTTTCAAACTGCATCATCCCGCCGACGGGCCCGGCCTCCCAATTGCCATAGTGGCCGCCGATGACCAGGACCCCTTTTCCCTTCTCCGCGGCGTGCAGAA